>NZ_JANURX010000005.1:0-136473 GCF_030250085.1 Campylobacter felis | reverse complement strand
GAAGCCAACTCTAAGATGAATCTTCTCTAAGCTCTCTAGAAGACGACTAGTTTGATAGGCTGGGTGTGTAATAGATGAAAGTCTTTTAGCTGACCAGTACTAATAGAGCGTTTGGCTTATCTTTAAATATTAACTTGTCTTTTTAACCGATACCTGCGAAAACTTCGCTCACATATTATGAGTGTGCTACGCTCAGTTTTAGCTGCGTCTTGGTCAAAATTCTAAGTTGATAAAGCATCACTTCCTTGTTAAGGTTTAAAAAGCCTTAAAAGGGTAAAAAGTTTTATTGAAACTTGCTCTTAGCATTGTTTTTTAAGTGTTTTTAGCGAAAAGCTAAAGATGAGACTTCATTAGGCTTTATTAGCAAGATATGATTTGGTATATTTCATAGCTAGGAATTTATTCTAAATTAAGCTTATCTTTGAAAGTTTAAGATGAGATGGATTTGATTATAAAATAGAATAATTCATAAAACATTTAAATAACAATGTCCGTGATTATACAGATGTGGGAAACGCCTTGTTCCATCCCGAACCAAGAAGCTAAGCACATTGTGGGTGATGATACTACGCCTTACTGGCAGGGGGAAAGTAGCTCATTGCGGACTTGTTAATTCTTTTTTAGATACTTTCATAGCTCTTTTATATCCTAAGAAATGCCTTTTATAAACAAAGCCATAAAATACATAGCCTTTAAATATGGTGTCATAAGCATTTTTTTGAAACCATAAGTTTACTATAACGCCCTTAAAGCTCTATCAAAGAACCGCACTGAAGCTTTTAAAGCATTGCTTAGACTGAAAAGCTTTAAAGCCCCTTTTTACAGGCTATTAAAAGCCCATTTAACTAAGCTCCACGGATAAATAAACGCTGTTATTTTAAGCATTTTTTGTTTAATGCTCCTTAATTAGTTTTAATGAATTTAGAAAACGCAAAATTAAATTTTTTAGTATAGATAAAATAATTTGCAAAATAAAACAACATTAAATGCCGTATAACTCATTTGTTAATTTTTCTAAGTATTGATTTTTAAACGATGAAAATTGATAAATTTGGGACTATTGCTATCTTGCATTTGACTACTTTGCATAATATAAATGAGCTATTGAAAAGCTATTTTTTAAGTCTATCATTTTTATCATAATGCCTTCTTACTGTTGAATTCTTTATGAAAGCTTTAATAAGAACTTAGTTTTTATTGTTTTAAATTTTTTTCAAAGTCTCTTAAAAAACCCTACAAAGTCATATTAAAAATTTTTTGTTTGATTTTTGAAATTTAATTGTTGAAAATTTAGTATCAAAAAGTTGAAATTAAGTTTTTGATGTTTAATTGTTGTGAGGGTTTGATATAAGGGTCTAGTTAAAATTCTCTTTTATAAGGAAAATTAAGAAATCTAAATCAAATTTTTTAGCCTTTAATACTCAAAAATGATATAAAAAAATTAAATGGTTTAGAGGCTCAATTTATTCTTTAAAATACTTATTTTAAATAGGACATAAGCGAATAATTGTCGAAAATAAATTTATCAAACACAAAATATTACAAAAATTCATTTTTATATTCTTTAAACTATTTTAATTATTAAGTTTGTCAATTTTATTTATTGTCTATTTTTCCTTTTATATGTGAAGCAAAATTGGTGGAAGTGTCAAGAAGTCAGCATAAAAAATGCCACGATATATATAATAAAGCTCTTATCTAAATCAAAGTTACCTTTAAAGCCCTAATGTAGAAAAATTCCAAAATCCTCAAAATAAAATACCACCTTTGTTTTGCTTAAAATTCTATATTAAAGCTATTTCCCTTTGCTTATCAAAGCCATTTTAAGTATGAAGTTAAGAGATAAGAGCAATAAAAATTGTTGCACTATAATGACAATATGGAATTTTGTATAAACACCTAAAAGTTTTCTTGGCTTTACATAATTTTGTTATAATTTTTTATATTATTACTGACGGATTTTTTATGAAAAATATTAGAAATTTCTCCATTATAGCACACATTGACCACGGCAAAAGCACTTTGGCGGATAGGATTATTAGCGAGTGTGGGGCGATTAGTGCGAGGCAAATGAGCCATCAAGTAATGGACACTATGGATATAGAAAAAGAGAGAGGTATTACCATTAAAGCGCAGTCTGTAAGGCTTGAATATACTTTAAATAATACGCCTTTTATTCTTAATCTTATCGATACTCCCGGACATGTGGATTTTAGCTATGAAGTGAGTCGTTCTTTGGCGAGTTGTGAGGGGGCTTTGCTAGTTGTCGATGCTTCGCAAGGCGTGGAAGCACAGACCATAGCTAATGTTTATATAGCCTTAGAAAATAATTTAGAAATTATCCCAGTAATTAACAAAATTGACCTTCCTTCAGCAGACATTGAAAAAGTAAGGCACGAAATCGAGCATATTATAGGCATAGATTGTAAAGAAGCTATTTGCGTAAGTGCAAAAACAGGTGAGGGGATTAAGGAGCTGCTTGAGGCTATCATCACAAAAATCCCAGCCCCTAAAACAGACGATATGGCGGCGACTAAGGCTTTAATTTATGATTCTTGGTTTGATAATTATTTGGGTGCTTTGGCTTTAGTGCGAATTTATGAGGGTGGTATTGCTAAAAATGATGAAATTTTGGTGATGAGCACAGATAAAAAACATCTAGTTCAGGATTTATTTTATCCTCATCCCTTAAATCCTAAAAAAACACAAAAATTAGAAAGTGGAGAAGTGGGCGTTGTCGTGCTTGGGCTTAAAAATATCGGCGATTTACAAGTCGGCGATACGATAACTTTAAGCAAAAATAAAGCAAAAGAAGCCATAGGCGGTTTTGAAAAGGCTAAGGCTTTCGTTTTTGCGGGACTTTATCCTATTGAAACGGATAAATTTGAGGATTTAAGAGACGCTTTGGATAAGTTAAAATTAAACGATAGCTCTATAAGCTATGAGCCTGAAACTTCTTTGGCTTTGGGTTTTGGTTTTCGCGTGGGTTTTTTGGGACTTTTACATATGGAAGTGATTAAGGAGCGTTTGGAGCGTGAGTTTAATTTAGAATTAATCGCCACAGCCCCCACTGTAACTTATGAAATTTACCAAACAGATGGAGAGCTTTTAAAAATTCAAAATCCTAGCGAACTTCCTCCTGTTAATAAAATTGAGATGATAAAAGAGCCTTATGTGAGAGCGACTATTATCACACCTAGTGAATTTTTGGGAAATTTAATCACGCTTTTAAATCACAAAAGAGGCTTACAGGTTAAAATGGACTACATTACGCAAGATAGGGTTTTGCTAGAATATGATGTGCCTTTAAATGAAATTGTGATGGATTTTTATGACAAGCTTAAAAGTCTTACTAAAGGTTATGCGAGTTTTGATTATGAGCCTATTGAATATAGACAAGGAGATTTGGTAAGGCTTGATATTAAGGTCGCCGGTGAAAATGTCGATGCTTTAAGCATTATTGTGCCAAATTCTAAGGCTTTGAGTAAGGGTAGGGAACTTGTCAAAGCGATGAAGGAGATAGTGCCAAGACAGCTTTTTGAAGTGGCAATTCAAGCTAGTATAGGTAATAAAATCATAGCGCGTGAAAATGTCAAATCTATGGGCAAAAATGTAACGGCTAAATGTTATGGTGGAGATATAACGCGTAAAAGAAAGCTTTTAGAAAAGCAAAAAGAAGGTAAAAAGCGTATGAAAGCCATAGGTAAGGTGCATTTACCGCAAGAAGCCTTTTTGAGTGTGCTTAAGATCGATTAAGGTAAGCATCTTGTAAAAACAAGATGCTTAAAGCCAAAAGAAATATGCCATTAAAGCGATGATGATAGAGCAAAGAATATTAAGGTAAATTCCTACACGCACCATTTGAGACTGCTTAATGTAGCCCGTGCCAAAGACTATAGCGTTTGGCGGAGTTGCGACAGGTAGCATAAAGGCACAACTTGCTCCTATGCCTATGATGAGTGCTAAACCAAGTGGTAACATTCCCAAAGACTCAGCTACGGAGATGAAAAGTGGCACAAAAAGTGCCGCAACTGCTATATTTGAAGTAAATTCCGTTAAAAAAATTATAAAAAGAGAAATTAAAAGCGCAGTTAAAAATAAATTTGAATCCACAAGAAGGTCAAGAAAATATTGGGATATGATTTGACTCGCACCACTATCTTTTAAAATAATGCTCAATAAAAACCCTGAACCAAAAAGTATTAAAAGCCCCCAGTCAGTGCCTTCTTGCACCTTTCTCCAACTTACTGTTCTAAAAGCACATAATAAGACGATGCCAAGTAGAGATATGAGACTATCAAAATAAGCAATTTCCTCTTCAAGCTTTAACAATTTTGAAATGAAAGGATTGATATAAGAACCGAAAACCCAACAGTTTATTATAAGGATAAAAAGAATTAGGGTAATATATTTTTGTGTATCCATAGGGATTTCTTTTTCGAGATTCATATCGATTTGAAATTTCAAATTTGGTTTAAGGATGATATAAAGAATGAGTATAGCTAAAGGTAAAAGAATGAGAACTACAGGAATTCCATATTTAAGCCATTCGGTAAAAGTAATGTCTAAACTTGTTGCCACTATGGCATTTGGTGGAGTTCCTACGAGTGTGCCTATACCGCCTATATTTGCACTAAAGGCTATGCCTAAAAGCACGAAAACATAGGTATTTTTATTTTCTTCATAATCAAGTTGTGAAAGTATAAAAAAAGCTAAAGATACCATCATTGCCGTTGTGGCGGTATTTGATATCCACATCGATAAAAACGCAGACACAAAAAACATAAAAAAAACAATCAATGCAAAATTTCCTTTTGTTAGTGATAAAATTCTTTGAGATATAATTTTGTCAAGTTCTTGAAAATGCATTGTTGCAGCTAGAGCAAAAGCGCCGAAAAATAAGAAAATGTTCGGATCGGCAAGATTTTTTAGAGCAGTTGCTGTCGGCATTATTCCCAATATAACGGCTAAAATGGGAATTAAAATCGCAGTGATGGCAACATGCAAGGCTTCACTAAGCCACAAGACTGCGATAAACGCTAAAATAGCCAAGCCTTGATTTACTTTTGTTTCAAAAGGTAACAAGGCAAGCAGCGCGATAAATAAAATAATATCACCTACAATAATAAAAGTTTTTGTAGAATTTGACATTACAAGTTCTCCTTTAAAAGTTGTTTTAAGTGAGAAGTATAACATTAAAATGGTGAAATTTTGTTTTAAATCTAACGAAATTTGCAATGAAGCCTTACAAATTTACTCACTCATCTTAACTTAAGGGAGGCTAAGGCGAGGAGATTAGAAAGTAGAGCTATCATCCAAAAACGAACGATGATTTTATTTTCTACCCAGCCGACTTTTTCAAAATGATGATGAATAGGTGCCATTTTAAATACTCTTTTCCCCCAAATTTTAAAGCTTCCCATCTGCAAAATGACAGAAATGGTCTCTAAAACAAAAACAAAACCTATGAGCAAAAGTAAAATTTCATTTTTACTTACTACGGCTAAAAAGCCTATAAAACCGCCAAGAGCAAGACTTCCACTATCTCCCATAAAAATTTGAGCAGGATAGCAGTTATACCACAAAAAACCCATTAAAGCACCGATTAAAGCGGCACAAATGACGACTAACTCACCTAAGCCATTGATTTTCGGCAGAAAGAGATATTCACTATAAATTAAATTCCCGCTTAAATACAAAAACACGCCTAAAGTCGCTAAAGAAAAAATAGAAGGCACTGTGGCAAGTCCGTCTAAGCCGTCCGTTAAATTGACAGCATTTGAGCTTGAGATTAGCACTAAAATCCAAAAGAAAAGAGCGAAAATATACATATTAAAAAGAGGATATTTGTAAAAAGGTATGTAAAAATCAGCACTTAAAATCCCACTAAAATATAAAGGAGCTAGGCATAAAAATGAAGCGAAAATTAAGCCAAACATTTTAGCCTTAGGGCTTAAACCTGAATGATTATTTTTTTTAAGAATTTTACCTAAATCATCAATTACACCGACAAAGCAAAAGCTAATCAAGCATAAAAGTCCCATAAGTGCAAATAAATTATCAAATTTAATGCAAAGCAAACTAGCAAAAATCGCACAAAATACAAAAATAACCCCTCCCATAGTTGGAGTGTGAGATTTAATTTGATGATTTTGCGGAGCGTGTTCGTAAATAGGCTGGGAAGCATTTTTTTTCTTAGCCCAGTTGATAAATTTAGGCATTAAAAATAAACTTAAAATTAAAGCGATGAAAAACGCAAAACCCGCACGGACGCTAATATAAGTAAAGAAAGCATAGGAGCTTAATTCGGAAAAATAATACATTTTAGCCTTTTATTTGCTTTTTAAAAGCTTAATTTTAGTAAAATTTTCCCAAAAATATCCTTATAAAAGGGCAAAAATGAAACAAAAATGCATTTTAATCATAACTGATGGCATAGGATACAATCCAAACGCAAAATTTAACGCATTTAACGCCGCTAAAAAGCCCACTTATGACAAGCTTTTCAAAGAAGTGCCTAATTCACTTTTAAAAACGAGTGGTTTAGCTGTGGGACTTCCTGAAGGGCAAATGGGAAATAGTGAAGTAGGGCATATGTGTATAGGAAGTGGGCGTATTATCTATCAAAATTTAGTCAAAATTAATCAAGCCATAGAAAAAGATATACTTAAAAATAATGCTAATTTAAAAACCTTGTTGCAAAAATGTAAAAGAGTGCATATTATAGGGCTTTATAGCAATGGAGGGGTGCATTCTTTACATACGCATTTTAATGCCTTGCTTTCAATTTGTAAAAATGAGGGTAAGGAGGTTTTCGCACACGCTATTAGCGATGGGCGTGATGTTTCGCCAAAAAGTGGGCTAAATTTCATTAAGGATTTAGAAGAGTTTTGCGATGCTAAGGGGGTGCATTTAGCAAGTTTGGCTGGGCGATTTTACGCTATGGATAGAGATAAACGCTGGGAGCGTGTGGAGGCGTATTATAAGGCACTTTTAGGGGAGGCAAAAAGAGTTAAAAAGATGAGTGCTTATGTGGAGGAAAATTATCAAAAAAATATTTTTGATGAATTTATTGAACCTGTGATAAGTGAGGAATTTGAGGGCTTAAATGAGGAAGATGGCTTAATTTTCATCAATTTTAGAAATGATAGAATGAAGCAATTAGTCGAGCTTTTAAGTGCTGAAAATTTCACGCCTTTAAAGCAAAAAAAGCGTTTTTCAAATCTGCTAACAATGAGTGTTTATGATGATAAATTTAATATCCCCGTGCTATTTGAAAAAGAAGAGCTTAAAAATACCCTTGCAGAAGTCATCTCAAATGCAGGTCTTAGCCAACTTCACACGGCAGAAACGGAAAAATACGCTCATGTAACTTTCTTTTTTAATGGTGGAAAAGAAGATTTGCTAGAAAATGAAACAAGGGTGCTAATCCCAAGTCCTAAGATAAAAACTTACGATGAAAAGCCACAAATGAGTGCCTTTGAGGTATGTGAGGTGGTAAAGGAGGGGATAAAAAAGGGCGAGGATTTCATCGTGGTGAATTTTGCAAATGGCGATATGGTCGGGCATACGGGCGATTTTAATGCGGCTGTGAGTGCTGTGGAGGCTGTGGATAGGTGCTTAGGAGAGATCATAAAGGAGGCAAGAAGGCAAAATTACGCTTTTATCATCACAAGTGATCACGGAAATTGTGAGGCTATGCAAGATGAAAAGGGCAATTCGCTGACAAATCATACAATTTTTGATGTGTTTGTTTTTATCGAAGCACAAATTTGCAAGCAAATCAAATCTAATATGGGCTTAAGCAATGTCGCTTCGAGTGTGCTTAAAATTCTAAACCTTGAAATTCCAAAAGAAATGAACGAGGCTTTATTTTAAGCGTTTATAAATTTAAGGTAAAATTTATCATTTTAAAAAAAGGAAAATTATGCAATTTAGCGGAAAAAATGTTTTAATTACAGGTGCTAGTAAGGGTATAGGTGCTGAAATCGCTAGGGTTTTGGCGAAATTTGGCTTAAAAGTGTGGATTAATTACCGCTCTAAGCCTGAACTTGCCGATGCTTTAAAAGAAGAGATTGAAAAAGAGGGCGGTGTGGCTGCTTTGATTAAATTTGATGCAAGTAAGGAAGAGGATTTTATTAATGCTGTAAAACTCATTGTGGAAAGCGATGGGGAACTTAGCTATTTGGTTAATAATGCTGGCATTACAAATGATAAACTAGCTCTTAGAATGAGCCTTGAGGACTTTAAAGGCGTAGTTGATACAAATTTAAATTCGGCATTTTTAGGCTGTAAGGAGGCATTAAAAGTGATGAGCAAGAAGCGTTTTGGCGCTGTGGTAAATATCGCTTCTATTGTTGGAGAAATGGGAAATGTAGGGCAAGTTAATTATAGTGCGAGTAAGGGCGGTATGATAGCGATGACTAAGTCTTTTGCAAAAGAAGGAGCGAGTAGGAATTTGCGTTTTAACTGCGTAACGCCGGGTTTTATCTTAAGCGATATGACTGAAAATTTAAGCGAAGAAGTGAAAAAAAACTATGAAGAAAATATCCCTCTTAAGCGTTTTGCAAAGCCTTGTGAGGTGGCAAACTGCGTAGCATTTTTGCTAAGTGATTATGCCTCTTATGTTACGGGTGATGTGCTTAAAATTAATGGCGGCTTATATATGTAAGGGATAAAATGCTATTTTTAGATGTGCAAGGGACCTTAATTAGCGATAAAGATAAGTCTTTAATCACTGGAGCGAAAGAGCTTTTAAGCCTTTTAAATCGTAAAAATATCCCCTATGTCATCATCACAAACAACACTAAAGATTTAAATTTTTTAGAAAATTTGCGTCAAAAGGGACTTGAGATAAAAGATGGGGCATATTTAGACCCATTTTGTGTTTTAAACTCTTATCTTAAGCCTTGTAAGGTGGCAGCTTTTGGTGCGCGTGAATTTATAGATAGTCTTGAGAATTTAGGCTTTACACTTGATTTTGAAACGCCTGAAGCCCTTTTGTTGGCGAGTTATGATGATTTTAAATTTAAAGACTTTGCCAAAATGATAGAATTGGCACAAAAGGGCGTAAAATTCATCGCTATGCACGAAACGAGCCTTTATAAAAAAGATGGTTTTTTATATCCAGGCGTAGGAAGCGTGATGGCTATGCTTAAAAACGCCACAAATTTAAGCTATGAAGTCGTAGGAAAGCCAAGCAAAGCCTTTTACGAAGAGGCTTTAAGGCTGATTAATTTGCAAAAAAATGGACTTAAATTTAGCGATATAACTATAATAAGCGATGATTTTAAGGGCGATTTAGTTAAGGCTTATACGCTTAAAATGCGTCCTATTTTGGTTTTAAGTGGGAAAATTAAGAGCCTTGAGGGTTTAGATAGTGAGATTTTAAGCGGGGTTTATGAAAGTGTTTTAGAATTTAAAGAGGAGTTTTTGTGCCAAATTTAGAGGAATTTAGATTAAAAATTGACGCCATTGATGATAAGCTTTTAAAGCTTTTAAATGAAAGAATGAGCTATGTTAAGCGTATAGGGGAGCTTAAGCAAAGCTTAGGCACAGCGATTTATAGACCTGAAAGAGAAAGAGCGATTATAAATCGCTTGAAAAGTAAGAATTTAGGGTTGTTAGACCAAAATGCTATTGAGGCGATTTATGGTGAGATTTTTGCGGTTTCTAGGAATTTGGAATTACCTCAAGCGGTGGCGTATTTTGGACCTGAGGGAACTTACACGCATCAAGCCGCTAGAATGCGTTTTGGTGCGATGAGTCGCTATATCCCGCTAGCGACCATTGAAGATGTTTTTAAAGAGCTTGCGAATAAAGAAGCGAAATTTGGAGTCGTGCCGATAGAAAATAACACTGAAGGTGCTGTTGGTGTAACTCTTGATTGCTTAGGAGCGTATGAGGGACTTAAAATTTTTGGTGAAATTTATATGGATATTCATCATTCTTTTGTAGGAATTAATGAAAATATCAAGGAGGTAGAGAGAATTTACTCTCATCCGCAAGGTTATAATCAGTGCAGAAAATTCCTAGAAAGCCACGACTTAACCTTGGTTGAGTTTATCCCCGCTAAATCGACCGCAAACGCCGCTTATCTAGCCTCACAAGATAAAAAGTCCGCCGCCATTTGTTCTAAAATCGCAGCAAAAATTTATAATGTGCCGCTACTTTTTGATAAAATCGAAGATAATGCAGCAAATAGAACGCGATTTTTGATTTTAAGCGATATGATAACGCCTAAGATGGAGCATTGTAAAACTTCCATTTTAGCACACACCGCACATAAGCCGGGTGGGCTTAGTGCCTTACTTGAAAATTTCAAAAAAGAAAATATTAATCTCACTAAGTTAGAATCGCGTCCTGTGAAAGCAAAGGAATTTCTTCATAGCTTTTACATCGATTTTGAAGGGCATATCGAAGATGAAAATGTCAAAAGAGCCTTAAAGGGCAATGAGGATATTGTTTGGCTTGGTTCTTATTTGAAAGAGAATTAGTATTTTATATATACCCTTACCATTTTAAATTGCTGTATTTATTTGTTTAGTCTCACTTCCTTGCGTTTGATTTTCTTTTCTCTACTCTGTGCGTTAGCTTGAAGCTGGGCGTGCCTATTTTTTATTTCAAGTGGCCAGTTTGCTCCTTGCTCTTGCACATTCCATTCTGGGTGTTCGCTTTCCACACTTAAATAATCCTCCACGCAACACTGCTCTATAAACTTATAAGAAATAGAAACATTTTTGACTTTTTTTAAGCCAAACAACCCTTTGACTTCTTTTTCAAAATTCTCGCAGGTATTTCATATAAAATTCTATTTTTTTACCCTGTAAAATTAGAGAAAATACCACACGCCAAAACTTCTAATGCTTGGACGCCCTTTTACTCCGCCGTCTCTATAAATTTCTAAAGTGCTTTTGATTCCACCTGTTGCCCCACTTCCACCGATTTTTTTAATCTCGCCATCTACTACAATAAGATACACTCTAGCTACATTTTCACTTAATATTTTTTGAGATAGCACCTTGCCATTTTCATCTTTTAAATCTTTTAAGTAATTAAAATTAAGCTTTGTGCTACCGCTTACAAATTCCACATCAGCGATTTTAAATGCCGTTTTGACTTGCTCTATTTTCATTTCACTCCTTTATGTGTGCTCCACATAGAAATTTGATTTTTCTCTAAACTAAAATTACTTATCAAAAGCTCTGCTCCTTTTTGTGCTTTTTCTTGTTTAAAATTATTCATTCCATACTGCAAAGAATATTCACATATATAAAAATCCTTATAAAGCTCGCGTATCAATTCACTATCATCATAGGTAAGCAAAAATTTATGTTTTATGTTTTTGAGATTATCACAAAGTTTTTGATGATTAAAGTTTGTGTGCAAATTCCCTTTTTTACCATAGAGTTTTGATTTTGTAGCAGAGTAATAAGGTGGGTCTAAAAAGATAAAGACATTTTTACCTTGTCTTTTTAAAAGCACTTCATAATCATCATTTGAAAAAGTGAAATTGGCTAGGATTTTATCCATATTTTTAAGTCTTTCAATAGAGCTTTGCGTAAAGCGAGATTCAAAGGCTTTTTGTGAATATCCCCCACTATCAACCACGCCAGAAAAAGCAATGCGATTAAGCACAAAAAAATCCACAGCCCTTTGAAATTCACTTAAATTTTCATTTCTACGATATAAAATACTCTCATAAAGTTCTCTGCCATTTTGAAATCGCTTTTTCATCTTTTGAATTGCATCAATCAAAGCCTGATTTTGTGTTTTTAAAGTTTGCCAAAAGCAAAAAAGTTCATAGTTTAAATCATTGACAAAAAAGTGTTTTGGTATAAAATTTATTTCATCAAATAAAGAATTCCCACTAAAATCATCTTGCATAACTTGCTGAGCTAAGAAAAGCCCTACACTTCCCCCACCAAAAAATGGCTCTCTAAATTCGCTAAAATCTTTTGGGAAAAAATATTTTAAAATTTTAATTGCTCTGCTTTTGCCACCGGGATAGCGAAGTGGGGATTTTAAAAATTTAGCGTTCATTATTTATCCAAATTTCAAAATGATTCTGTTTAGATTCTATATTTAAGGCTTTTAGGGTAACAATTTGAGAATCTGAAAAACCATTGTTTTTAATAAAAGAATCTAAATTTTCACTTGGTAAAATAATACTATCTTGCAAATGATTTGAAGTTAATCTCAAAACAATTTTAAACCTTGCATACCCATCAATTTTTGAAAGATTATTATAAAGCATAAGTTTTAAAAGCCCATCTTTTATGTCATCATTGCTTGGCAAAAGTGTGTTTTTACTGTGTTTGCTTTCACACAAATACAATATATCGCTCCTTAAAAGAACATCATCAACCGTAAAGAAATATTGTCCACCCAAATAGTTTTCTATAACAATTTTTGATTTTTGTCCTATTCCAATGTTTTCCTTAGGTTGCAGAGTCAAACTTTCTCTGTTTTGAGCTTGTTTTGCCTTAACTCTTGAAAACTCCATAAAGGATTCTCTGCTTTGTGAAATTTTTTGAGCGAATTTATTTATATTTTGTGGATTATGAAGTGTTGCGTTGAGCTTTTTGGAAACATTTTCATAAGCATTTTTTGCAAGATTTGCGAGTGTTGAAAGATTTTTATTGTTGAGTTGGTTAAGATTCCAATGGAGTGCGGATTGATGATAATTCGAGAGGAGCTTGAGTTGTTCCAAAATATATTCGTTATTGAAATGCTGATTTGTAATTTTATCAATCTTTTTTAGATGAGGTTGTGCTTCATCATAAAAACCTATAATCACATAAACATTTAAAAGACTCATTAATGAAATTGTATCCCACTGCAAATAATCCATATCACCGTTTATCCCCTCATCTTTAATAAGCGGAATTATCGTTATGATTTTGTTCGCTCCAATATCAAAAGTATCATATATTCTAGCGTAAGGATAAGAGCGAGTGCGTTTAGGGCTGACCCACTTGCTTAGGGCAAATTTTTTATTTTTAAAATTTACAAGAGCTTTGCTTGGCAAATCATTTATGTTCTTAAACTTAAAAGTTTCTAATTTTTCTCGCCAAGTTTTAACATAAGAAAAATTGGTAATTTGTGCTTTTAACACTTTCACTCCTTTATAATCAAAAGTTCGTGGCTTTGTTTGGTGTTGTCTGCATCGCCCCTTTCAATGCGATTTTTACCCATTCTTGTTTCGCCTTGTCCCATTGTATATTGCCATTTTGGTTTTAAGATTTTAAAATCTTTATAAGCTTCCCTGACAAACTCACAATCGTTATAGCTTAAAATAAACTTACCCTTATGATTTTTAAGACAAATTGCTAAAAGCTCGTGATTAAAGCTATTGTGATGAATAGGGAAATTTCGCATAGGATAGATTCCTTTAAACATTTTAGAATCCCCTTCCAAAAAATACGGCGGGTCGCAATAGAAAAAATCAGTGGGATATTTTTCAAATACTGCTTCAAAACTTGCCATTTCTACTTTGAGATTGCGCGTTTTAAAATCTCTAATTTTCTCTAAGGCTTTCAAATAGCGATTTTTGTCTTCATAGATTTTACTCATCCAACCTAAAAATCCGGGTCCATAGCTTAGATTAAAATTAAAGTAATAATCCCTTGCAAGTATGAGAGAATCTAGCTCTATTTTGGGCTTATTGTTGGGATTTTTATGCCTTTCATTCCAAAATAAACTTAACTCGTTTTTGATTTTTGCGTAATTTTCTTTTGTGGGTTCAAGTTTTAAAAGCTCATTATAAAGTGCGTTAGAATCCTTGCATAAAACCTGCCAAAAATTCACTAAAATATCAAATATATCAAAAGCTAAAACTTCAATATCAAGCTCTAAAGCTGCCGCTACTTCCACACTCCCACCGCCAATAAATGGGCTAATAAGTCTTTTTGTATCACTAGGAATCTGTTCTAAAATTAGCCCCACCGCCAAAGATTTACCCCCACCATAACGCAAAGGACTTTTTGTGTAGCGTTTATAGGCGAGATTTTTGCCTTTGAGATGATGTAAAAAAGTTTCTTTTTTCACCGTGTTGAATAATCCTTATCAAATTTATAAATGTAAAAGTTTAGCATTTTAGTTTAAATTTACTTCTCATCTTTAGCGATGAAGAGCTTTTTAAATTTGAAAGAAAAAATTAAACTATAAGTTTATTTGTGTTAAATTTTTATTTATGAAATTTCAAGGAAGAAATGATGCACGGGAAAATAGCGATTTATGTGGATTCTACCGGTAGGGGAACTGTTACAAATTCGGCTAAACTTTTTTTTGAGTTTAATCGCCAAACTTGGAGCGATAAAAGAAGTATGCCAAGCACGGGTATGCTTGTAGAATTTCGCTCTGAGGGTAAGAAAATAACAAGCGTTCGTCCTTCTCGTTACCAAGAATTTAAAGAGGGTGATTTTATCACGGAAAATGATTTTTGGCGAACGGATAGCGATGAGGCATTGGAGGATTTGCAAAATTCAAGACGCAGTGCCTACATCACGGAACTTTATAGAGGAACGGACTATGATACCATAGAGAAAATTCCACTTTCTTTTACCATACCTCAAGCGATTCAAAAGTATTTTGCCTGTGAAATTCTTTCTGTGGAGGCTTTAAAACAAAATGTTGATGATGAAGAGGAAATTCCTTGTGTTTTGGATTATTTTATTTTAAAGCGTTTTTTGAATAAATCTTTAGATACGCTGATTTTTATGGACCACTCAACGGACCAAACGCAGTTTAGTTCTTTAAAAAGCATTATTATGCACTTAGAAAATTCTTATAATGATATGAAAGATAAGCATAAAATGATAAATATAACGAGGATATTTAATGAAACTTTTCTTTCTTTGCAGTGTCATTACCAAGCGCTTATTTCTACCATAGATACAAGGAAAAATCGCGCCCAATCTCTAGAAGCTCAAATGAAAACCTTAAGGCTTGAGATGAATGCAAGAGCCGCTACGATGGACCCTGCTAGAATGCAAGCTAAGCAAGAGCGTTTTGATAAACTTGCCAAAGAGGCGGATTACTACCGCACAAGTTTGAAACGCTTAGAGGCGATTCGCGATGATTTTTATAAGAAAAATTTTAGCATTTTTGAAAACGCTTTTAAGCTTTCAAGAGAAAAGCTTTTTAATAAAATCGTTACAGGATTAAACCTTTGTGCGACCATTATGGATATGAAAATTTGGAAGCTGTCTTTAAAATCATCAGGGGTTAAAAATTCTTATTTTACAAGAAGTAATATAGAAAATTCTTTTTGCTCTTTAGCCTTTGCGGAGCATTATTTAAGCAGGCTTAATAAATCAGCACTTAATCCTTTCGACCAAAAACTTCTAGTTTATATAGAAAAAATCACAAAAGAGCAAAGAAAGAAATTTCTTGTCGTAACTTCTGATTTGGACTTGCTTTGTAAGGTTAAGGTGGAGGTTTTTGCGTTAAATCCTTACTATATCGTTAAATATGCTCCAAAAAAGGTTAATTACCAGTCTTTAATGAGAGATAATAATTTTGACATTGTTTATATTGACGAGGCACATATTTGGGATAGTGCCGCAGATATCATTTTGCAAGGAAAGCATTTTGATAAGACGGGAAAGACGAAATTTAAGTTAATATAAAAATTTTAAGCTAAATAAGACTATAATTTCACTCGCCTGAGTAGTTTGTGCTATTTAAAGTGATCTAACACATTATTACTAGTTGCGAGTGTGCGATTTACTGTGTCTGTGGCGTCGTTTGAGTTTCGAAAGAGGCGAGAAGTTGCAGCCTTTAAAAATTGCCTAGCGACTTTTTTGACTTTTTGGGGTCAATCTTTATAAAACGGCTACTTGGGTTTTAAGGAGAAATAATGAAGATTATGATTTTAGGGGCGGGTGCTAGGGAGTATTCCATAGCTTTAGCCTTGAAAAAAGAGAAAAAAGATTTAGAATTTATTTTTGTTCCTGGAAATGGTGCAAGTGCGAAGCTTGGCAAAAATGTCGATATAAAAGATATGAAAGAACTTGCTCTATACGCTAAAAATGAGAGTGTGGAACTTTGTATCGTTGGAAGTGAAGCTTTTTTAGAGCAGGGCGTTGTCGATGAGTTTTTAAAGCTTAAACTTAGCATTTTTGGACCGACAAAAAATGCGGCTATGCTTGAAAGCTCTAAGGCTTTTATGAAGGAATTCTTACAAAGGCATAAGATTAAAACGGCAAAATTTATCAATACGAGCGATTTAGAAGAAGCAAAAGAATTTATTGACAATTTAACGCCGCCCATAGTTGTGAAAGCGGATGGCTTATGTGCTGGTAAGGGTGTGATTATCGCTAAAAGCAGGGAAGAGGCTATGCAAGTTGCCGCTAAAATGCTTAGTGGAGAGAGCTTTGGAGAGGCTGGGCGTAAAATCGTAGCGGAGGAATTTTTAGATGGCTTTGAATTAAGCATTTTTGCTCTTTGTGATGGGGAGGATTTTGTGCTTTTACCTGCCGCACAAGACCATAAAAAATTGTATGATAATGATGAGGGTCCAAATACAGGTGGTATGGGGGCTTACGCTCCAAGCTCTTTAGCAAGTAAGGGGCTTTTAGAGCGTGTGAAAGATGAGATTATCAAGCCGACACTTAAGGGTATGAAAGAGGAAAATAACGCTTTTTGTGGAGTGCTTTTTGTGGGACTTATGGTCGTTCAAAATGAGCCTTTTGTTTTGGAATTTAATGTGCGTTTTGGCGATCCTGAGTGTGAAGTTTTAATGCCTTTAATCAATAATCCCCTAGAACTTTTTATGGCAGCAAGTCAAAAAAGACTTAAAAATTTTAAGCTTGATTTAAAAGATGAGGTGGCTGTGGGAGTCGTTTGTGCGGGGAAAAATTATCCTTTTAAAGCTTCACCAAAAAGCAAGATAGAAATTTTAAAAATACCTGAAAACTCACATATTTCTTATGCTGGGGTAAGTTTAGAAAAAGATGACTTAATGGCTGATGGGGGAAGAATTTTAGTGTGTGTTGGCACGGGTAAAACGATGCAAGAAGCAAAAAAAAGAGCTTATGGGCTTTGTGAAAATGTAAATTACGAGGGAAAGCATTTTAGAAAAGATATAGGCTATCAGGTGGATTAATGGGCGAAAATTTGCAAGATAAATTAGACAGAGAGGGTTTAAAAGTCGCTAGTTTTTTTAAAAGAGCTTTGGCTTATACTATTGATGAATTTTTGCTTTCTTGTATAGTTTTTGTGATTTTTTTTAATGAATTTCAAAAAATGAGCGACCCACTTGAGGCGGTAAGAATTTTAGGGAATTTTTTTTGGGGTTTGTTTGTGCTTCAATTTAGCTATCACGCTATTTTTACGGCACTTTATGGAGCAAGTTTGGGAAAAATGATATGTAAAATTATTGTGATTGATGAGGGAATTTTAGATAAGCCAAATTGGGGACAAAGCTGCCTTAGAGCTTTAATTAGGCAGTTTAGCGGTATGGCTTTTATGCTTGGTTTTGCGTGGGCTTTGGGGAATAATTTGCGTAAAACTTGGCAGGATTATTTGGCTAGGACTGTGGTTGTTGATGTGGCGTAAGTTTTCTTTTATTTTAACTTCTTCCTTAGTTTTAAATGCTGCACAGGTGGATATTTATGCCATAGAGGCAAAAAAAGAGGGAGATAAACTCATCGCAAATGATGATGTTGTGATATTTTCCGATTTTTATTTCATCACGGCAAATAAAGCGATTTATAATGAAAAAACCTCCGAAGTTGAGCTTTTTGGCGATGTCAATATTTTAAGAGGGCAAAATGAAAGGTCGCATTCAAATTACGCTAAAATAAAACTTGACACAAATGAAGCAAAGTTTGAAAAATTTTTCTTTGCAAATAATCAACTTGAAGTATGGTTTAAAAGCGATAAGAGCTGTTTAGATGATAAGAGTTTTAAGACCACGCTTTCTTCCGTTTCAAGCTGTAATGTGGAAAATCCCGATTGGGAGATTAGATTTAGCGAAGGTAAATTAGATCGAGAAACAAATTTTGTTCATCTTTATAATGCGCGTTTGTATGTTAGAGATGTCCCTGTGTTTTATATGCCTTATTTTGGTTTTAGCACGGATACGCAAAGACGCACGGGACTTTTAGTGCCTAAATTTAGCATAAAGGGTGATGAGGGCTTTTTTTACGAGCAGCCTATTTATTTCACTATGCAGGAAAATTGGGACTTGCAGTTTAATCCTCAAGTAAGAACGGATAGAGGTTATGGACTTTATTCGACTTTGAGATTTATCGATTCTGCTTCTTCTATGGGAGAGTGGAATTTTGGAGCTTTTAGAGAAAATTCGACTTATTTTAAGGAAGAAAATTTAAAAAATCAAACCCATGTGGGTGTTGAGCTTAAATATTTAAGAACGGATTTGATTAAATCTTTGCTTGGAGATAATTTTCAAGAAGGATTGTGGGTTGATGCGACTTATCTTAATGATGTGGATTATTTAAATTTGGGAAGACGCGATTATAAGGATTTAAATTCTTTAATCACCTCAAAAATTAATTATTTTCTCGCCGATGAAAATAATTTTTACGGAGCTTATGGAAAATACTATATTGATACCTCCAAAACACACAATAAGGATACTTTGCAAGAATATCCGTCATTTCAATATCATCGTTTTTTAAATTCTTTATTTGATGAGAGGATACGCTATTCTTTTGATGCGAGTTTTAATAATTATTATAGACGCGTAGGACCTTACGCAAATAATGTCAATGTAAGCCTACCTTTATCTTACCACAATGCCTTTTTTGACGATTTCTTACATTTTGCTTTTACAGAAAGGCTAGATGCCTCTTTTGTCAATTACAGCCACGACCCACAAAAAAAACACGAGCATTTTTATAGGGCTACACACGAATTTGATTTTTATACCGACCTTTCTAAGGCTTATAATAGCTTTTTTCACACTTTAAATTTGGGGGTTAGTTATATTTTGCCTGGGAGTAAATCGGGCGGCATTAGTGAGGATTATTTAAATTTAGAGAAAATCGATGAAAAATTAAGTCCTTATTTGGTGCAATATTTTTACAATGAAAATGGAGAAAAAAAGCTTAAAAATCGCATCGAGGTGAGCTATTTAAGCAGACGCGATGAATTTGAAGAGAGTAAAAATCTCATCACTTATTATTATAATGAAAATATTAGTTTTAATAATGAAGCAACCTATTCTCATCTTGATACGCGTTTTAGTAATGTTTTAAGTCAAATTGAATTAGGCTTAAATCCTGAATTAAACTGGGAATTTTCCCACGCTTATCAAAATGATGAGTATGGAAAATACAGCTTCATAGGAACAAGGGCAAATTATTATCTTAACGCAAATTATAATTTTTTTAGTGGAATTTGGCTCGATACTCAAAGAGCACACGCGAATATGTGGGAGCTAGGTTATACTTATCAGCGTAAGTGTTGGAATTATTCTTTGATGTATAGAGAAAGGATAGATCCAAAGCTTACAAGTGCTGGTATTAGTGCTAGAAATCAAAGCGGATTTTATCTTGTATTTAATTTTTATCCGCTTGGAGGCGTGGGTTATGATTTTGCCTTGCAAGAAAATGAAAACAAAATTTAAGGAAAAAGCGTGTTTAATTTATTTAAAAATTTTAAAAAATTACTATCAAACGATAAAGGAAATATAATGCAATACAGCATAGAAGTAAATCAAAATTTAGAGATTTTTGACATCAATAAGGTCGCTAAACAAGCAGCCGGCTCTGTTTTAATGCGAGTGTGTAAAAGTGTCGTTTTAGCAGCCGTAGCAAGAGAAGATAAGCAAGTAGAAGAAGACTTTTTGCCCTTGACCGTGCAATACATCGAAAAAGCTTACGCTGTGGGACGCATACCGGGAGGCTATATCAAAAGAGAAACTAAGCCCGGAGATAATGAAACCCTTACGGCAAGGATTATTGATAGGAGTTTAAGACCGCTTTTTCCTAAGGGTTATGCTTATCCTACGCAAATTGTAGTTATGGTTCTTTCAGCTGATGATGAGGTGGATTTACAGGTGATGAGCTTAAATGCGGCAAGCGTGGCTTTATATCTAAGCGGAATTCCTATGAAAGCACCTGTTTGTGGGGTGAGAATCGCTAGGATTAATGATGAGTTTGTATTAAATCCAAGCAATTCTAAACTTAAAGAAAGCACACTAGATCTTTATGTGGCTGGGGTTAAAGATGAGCTTTTGATGATAGAAATGAGAGCTTTGCCAAGTGAGAGTGAGGGTGAGGCTATGGTGGAAACTAGCTTTGCGGAGGCTTTAGCTGGAACTAGCATTTATGAGCAAGTGATGAATGAGTTAAGCGAAGATGAAATTTTACAGGCTTTAAGTGTGGCTAAAAAGGCGATACTAAATGGCTCAAATGCCTATGAAGAGGCATTTTCTAAACATAGAAAAAATGAAGAAATCACACTTAAAGCAGAGCTTGAAAATAGGGAGCTTTTTGAATTTATTAAGCAAAATTACACAAATGAAGTTAAATTCGCTATCAATCAAATGGCAAAAAGTGAAAGGGCAAGTGAGCTAGAAAAAATCGTTAAAGAACTTATGAAGCTTGAAAATATCATTGATAAATACAGCCAAGAAGATGTTTTTAACGCACTTTCTAAGGTCAAAAAAGAGCTTGTGAGAACGCAAATTTTAACAGAGAAAAAAAGAGCTGATGGGCGAAATTTAAATGAGGTAAGAGTCATAGAAATAGAAACAAACATTTTACCAAACGCACACGGCTCTTGTCTTTTTACACGCGGACAAACTCAAGCCTTAGTTGTGGCGACTTTGGGCGGGGAAAATGACGCGCAAATGGTGGATTTACTAAGTGAAAAAAATCCTATTAGCGAACGCTTTATGGTAAATTACAACTTTCCGGGCTTTTCTGTGGGCGAGGCAAGTCCTATCAAAGCACCGGGTAGAAGAGAGCTTGGACACGGAAATTTAGCTAAAAGAGCGCTTTATCCAAGTGTCGATGAAAATTATCCTTACGTGGTGCGTTTGGTAAGCGAAATTTTGGAAAGTAATGGCTCTAGCTCTATGGCGAGTGTGTGCGGTGGCTCACTAGCCTTAAGGGCGGCTGGAGTTCCTACCATCAAGCTTGTAGCGGGCGTGGCTATGGGACTTGTTTTAGAGGGTGATAATTACGCGGTTTTAACGGACATTATGGGACTTGAGGACCACGATGGGGATATGGATTTTAAAGTCGCTGGAAGCAAGGATGGCATTACCGCACTTCAAATGGATATTAAATTAGGTGGGATTGATGAGAAAATTCTTAAAAATGCCCTTTATCAAGCAAGAGAAGCGAGACTTCACATTTTGGATTTAATGGAAGAAGCTAACGCGCAAATTGTCGTTAATGAAGATGTTTTACCAAAATTAGAACTTTTTAGCGTTGAACCTAGTAAAATCGTCGATATTATAGGGCAAGCAGGTAAGACGATTAAAGAGATTATCGAAAAATTTGGCGTTTCGATTGATTTGGATAGAGAAAAGGGCGAGGTGAAAATCGCTGGAAATCAAAGTGAGCAAATCAAAGCGGCGAAAGATTATATCATCAGCATTACAAGTAAGGGAAAGAAATTTTCTAAAGATTTAGCGCATTTTAAAGTGGGTGAAGAATTTCTTGGGGCTGAAGTTAAAAAAATAGCCCCTTTTGGAGCTTTCATCGCTTTAAAAGACGGCGTTGATGGCTTACTCCATAGCTCTAAGATAAAAGAAAAGCTAAGTGAAAATGATAAGGTCAATGTTAAAATTAGTGAGATTAAAAACAGCAAAATTTCAGTGGATTTACTCTCTTAGAGAGTTTTCTAAGCCATTTCTTAAAATGTCTATTTTGCGGTTTAAATTTTCTATGAAAAAGCCTAGCCACTCTTTATAGGCATTGATATAATGAAGGTGAAATAGGCTTTCATCTTCTATCCTAGCTTTTAAAACTTCACAAATGAGCTCTCCTTTTTTATAAAATACAAAGCCTAATTTCCCGTCATTTAAAAATTCGTCCTCTTCTAATTTCCCGTCAAATTCATCAATCATCTTTTTGACTTTTTCTAAAAAACTAAGAGGGAGAGTTTTTTTACTTTCAAGTATGGTATTTAAAGCGTTTAAAAGCTCTTTTGCTCCCTCTAGCATACCTTGACTTTTTCTAAGATCTGCTTTGACTTTAGCGTTAAATTTGCTTAGGATTTTCTTTGCTTTATTTTGCGTAAGGGACTTTGTAAGGCTAAAATTTGGTTTTTTCGTATTTAAAATTTTTGCACTTTCTTTAAAGCTTAATTCTTGACAAAATTTGATGAAAGCCCCGCCTTCTGTTGAATTGATGAAAGTCGCTTTATCTTTATTTAAAAGAAAAAGCCTTTCTAAATCTTTTCTATAATAATCCCAAGTAATATGCGTTGTAACCTCACCCAAGCCTTTATAAGCCTTGACTTTAAAATACTTTATGTCTGCTTCTGTTTCATAATTTTCCCCAAAAGCATATCCTTTGGCGTGTGAATTTCCATTAAAGTCAAGGCTTAAATTCTGTCCTAGCATAATGATATTTTTAAAGCCAAGCTCTAAGGCTAGTGCGTAAGCAAAATGGCTCACATTGCCCCCAAGCTCGACAAAGCCAAAGTCCTTAAAAAAATTATATTGACAAACGCCGTCTTTCGTGCCTAGCACCACACTTAAATTTTTACCCTTAAGGCTTTCTAGGGTTTTTGGGTGAGTGGAGTAGCCGTTTATAAGGAGGCTTTTGGCTGGAATTTGATGTAAAAATGCCTTCGCCCAATCACTAATGTCTGTATTTAAAATATAATCAGGCTCTATGCCTTGCTCTAGGACTATGTTTAAAGCTCCGTCCGCACAAAAAAGCACGGCATTTTCTTGCACCTTTTTTAAAAGGGGAAGTTGTTTGCTAAGGCTTGGACCTGCTGAAATGACAATGGCATTTTCAAATTTGTTTTTTCTCTCCTCAATAAGCCTTGCTATGGGGATATTTTCAAGCATTAAAGGCACATTGGAAAGAAAATTTTCATAAACGCTAAATAAAATGTCCTTAGCCCACACGCCAAGTGTGCTTAAAGTCGTAAAAATAACGCTTTCGCAAAGTCTATGCACGGCTTTTGCTTTTTCCAAATAAAAGCGATGATAAAAGTTTCCGTTCATAAAAAGCTCAAAAAGGCTAAGGTATTGATAATAAGGCTTAGTCGAAAAAAGCATAGTGAGATAAAGCTCTAATTTTTCACTACTAGTATCGACAAAAATGACCCTACCTTGCCTAAAATCCTCACTAAAATCAAAGCGTGAAAAAGCCGAAATGAAAAAGTCTAAATTCTCTTCAAAGACGATAATAAGAGGGTATGAGGGAATAAGCCTTTTTAAAAGCTCACCATCTCCTATGCCAAAAAGGCAAATGAAAGGATAACGCAAACTTTGCGCTCGAATTTCATCAAAAAGCCGCTCTTTTTCACCTTCTTCATACGCAAGACCCCCCCCGTTTTTACTTAATTGGCTTTTTTCACCGCTTTGAAGGTAGGAGATAATTTTGTGGCTTAATTCGCTAAAAACACTAGAATTTATGGCGGATAAATTTTTTTCTAAAAACATCAGTAAGAAATCAAAAAGCCCGTAGAAATACGCTCTAAGCGTTTGTTATAGTCGATGAGACTATCGCCATAGCCGTTAAAATACTGCACATAATAATAAATGCCATTGTTAAACACATCATAGCCAATATCCACTTGCACAGCGCCTTTGTTACGCGAAAAATTGAGATTATTTCTTAGCATAGTATTGATGAAAAAATCATTGCCCAAATAGCCCAAATTCACATCAAAATTTCCCATATAATGCTCCATAGCAGGATTATCATCACTTCCGCCGTCTTCATTGATCCTATACCAAATTCTAGGAACAATTAAAAATCTTTTGTATAAAAAGGTCGTGGAGGCGTAAAGCCTGTTCCAAGAGCGAGACTGCTCGTGATCGTCATCTCTGCCATTGCTTTCGTGTAAAAATCCTAGCCTAAGATTATTAAAATAATCGTATCCGTCAAAATGGATAGGAAAATCAACAAAAAATTCAGGCTGATAGCTATTTTCTCTAAAAGGAGAAGAGTGTTTATAAAGCTGCCACCACGAAGTTTGCGTATAGCCTAGATAGTATTTTTCGTCAAGTCCTAGTAAATTTTCAAATAGGCGTTTTTTAATGCTGATTTGAAATTTGACTTCATTTTTAGAGCCGCTTAAGTCGTGATTAGTGTGTGAAAAGGGTAAAAAATAATTCATCTTATAAGAGTTAATGCCAAGTGGATTAAAGGAATTTTCATCTCCCAAATAATTTGCTAGAGCGATTTTAGAAAAATTATCCTTTTGGCGTTTTTGTTCTTTTGGGGCTTGAGTGCTTTTTGTCTCATTTAAAATTTCGGTGGAATTTGGTGTTTGATTTTTAAGAGCTAGTTTTTTATAAATTTGCATAGCTCTTTTGTAATCGCCCTTTTTTTCATACTCTAAAGCCTTACTTAAATCATCTGCAAAGCATAAGGAAAAAAGGCTGAAAATAAGAAAAATTTTTTTCATAAACATTCGCTTTGATATTTTAAAAATTCATCATAATAATTTAAATTTAAAAAGGCTTCTTCGCTTTCAAAGGGCACAAATTTGCTTGGAACTTTATCAAATAATAGCCCTATTTTTTGCTCATTTTTTTCAAGCATTTCTTTACATAAGGGGGCTAAAGATGAGTGGTAAAAGCCACATAGGCTATGTTTGTAAAGTTTGGTTTGTGGAATAATGATTTTATAATTTTGTTTTAAAAAGGGCGTTAATTTTTCTAATTCTTCCCCAGAAAAACGCACAAAATCCACGCCTAAAATAAATACAAATTCATCTTTAAAATGCCTTAAAATAGAATAAAGTGCAAGCATAGGGGAGTAAATTTGAAAGCTTTTATCATCTTTGATAAGATCTGCTTTAAAGTCGAATTTTTCATCTTTGCTGGAGAGATAGACCCTTTTAAAAAGTGGAGTGAGCTTTTCATAAGCGTTTTGAGCGAGGCTTTTTTGTCCTATTTGAAGTAGGCTTTTGTCCTGTCCCATACGAGAAGACCTACCTCCGCATAAAATCACCGCATTTAAAAGCGAACTCATCTTAATCCTTAATGAAAAATGGCGAATTCTAGCATAAATTTCCAAAATATCTTATAATTTGGTTATGAAATATACAGAATTAGTGCAAATTTGCGAATTTTTAAAGCAGTATCGAAGGCTTGATTTTATCAAAAGAATCGATGATAATGTTTTGTGTCTTAGTTTTGATAAAGAGCATTATATTTTTGATTTAAATAAGAGTGAAAGCGGAATTTACACGGCAAATGTAAAAATGAAAAGCTACAATGCGCCCTTTGATTTTGCTCTTAAAAAATATTTTAGCAATGCCTTGATTAAAGAATTGAAAGTGCTTGAAAATAACCGCATTTTATGTTTAAAAGTGGAGCTTAACAAAGCTTATAAAAGCTATGAAAGTGTGATTTATTTTGAATTTACAGGTAAAAATACAAATGTGATTATTACAGATAGTAAAGGCTTAATTTTAGAGGCTTTAAGGCATATTGATAAAAGTTATCGTCAAGTAAAGCCTAATTTAATGCTTTTAGAGCTAAAGCCTTTTAAAATGGATACAAATTTTATTAAAATTGACGATTTTAAGGCATATTTTGAAGAGAAATTTCACGCTTTATATTCCAAAAAATTTTTGCAAATTCAAGGAGCAAAATTAATTTTTTTGCAGGGTAAAATTGAAAAATTAAAGAATTATTTAAACACCTTAGAAAGTGAAGAAGATTTATTTTTAAAGGCGATGAAGCTCAGTCAAAAAGCGGATATTTTATTTGCAAATTTGAGTTTTTTAAAAGAATATGAAAGGAAATTTACGCTTTTAGATTTTGAGGGAAAAGAAGTGAAATTTGTGCTTGAAGATAGTCCTAAAATGAGTGCAAATCTTTATTATAAATTGGCAAAAAAGCTTAAGCAAAAGGCTAAAAATATCTGCTTGCAAAGAGAAAATTTAGAGGAAAAATTAGAATTTTTATCTGCTTTAAAAAATTTAGTTCAAAATTGTCAAAGTCTATTTGAGCTTGAAATTTTACTCCCTAAAAAAAGCAAAAAAGAGCTTACAAAAAAAGATGAAAATGAGCTAGGAATTGCGAGTTTTTATTATAAAGAATTTAAAATTTGTGTAGGTAAAAATGAAAAGGGTAATATTTATTTACTTAAAAATACTAAAAAAAACGATATGTGGTTACATATCAAAGATGTGCCAAGCTCACATACTTTCATTATACACAATAAACAAAATATTAGCCAAGAGGTGCTAGAATTTGCCGCAAAACTTTGCGTAAGTTTTTCTAAGCTAAATCCCGGGAGCGTTTTGGTCGATTATACAACAAGGAATTTTGTCAAAATAAGAGAAAGGGCTTTTGTTAATTATACAAATTATAAAACCCTTAGCGTTTTAAAGGAGTGAAAATGCCAGTAAGTCCCATAGGAAATATGAATTACATCAATCAAAATATGGCTTATCCGGCGACTCAAATGAGTAATGAGCTTGCCAAAGAGGGCTTTGCTGCAAATTTGAATTTAAGCGAATTTAGCGAAAAAGAAAAAACAATAGAAAAATTAGAAAAAGTCGCTAAAAGCCACGAGGTCGATGAGGAGATTAAAGAAAAAGCTGACGAGGAAGAGAAAAAGAAAAAACGCGAAGAAAATGAAGAAGAGGACGAGGAAAACGGCGAAGAGCAGGATTTGGAGGAAGCGGAGGAGAGTGGGGATTTAGAAAAATTAGATGAGGAAGAAGCATTGTTTAAAAACGCGCAAAAAATCCCTCACATTGATATTAGTATTTAAAAGGAAAATCTATGTTTGATATGACGAGGATAATATCTGGCTTTGTGATGATAGTAGCGGTTATCATCATCGCTTTGATTGATGTTTTTTGGATTAATTTTGTAGTGTTTGGACTTTTGCTTTATTTTGCTTTTGATGAGGCAAAAAAGCTTTTTAATGTGCCTAATGCCTCTTTTATCCCTCCCTTTTTAGCCTTTTTACTAGGAAGCTATTATGAAAAAGCCTTGTTTTTTGGGCTTTTGCTTGTGATTTTGGTGGTGGGGTATTTATCTTATAAAAAGGCGGAAAATTTAAGATTAAGCTTGATTTATCTTTATCCTACTTTGCCTATTTTAGCTCTTTGGCAGGTGTATTTAGATGAGGGTATGATTACGCTTTTTTTGCTCATTTTGCTTGTTGTATTGTGTGATAGCGGGGCGTATTTTATCGGTAAAATGCTAGGTAAAACACCTTTTTCACAAACTAGCCCTAATAAAACCTTAGAGGGCGTTATAGGCGGTGTGCTTTGTGCTGTTGTGGGTGGGGGACTAGTAGGCATTATTATGGGGGGATTTTGGTTGTGGATTGTAATTAGTTTTTTTGTGGCTGTTTTAGCTGTGGTGGGGGATTTGATGGAAAGCTATTTTAAAAGGATAGCTGGTGTCAAAGATAGCGGAGATTTAATCCCCGGACACGGAGGCATTTTAGATAGAATTGATGCTGTTATCATCGCTGCTTTTGCTATGGTTGTGTTTTTATGATAGTTTTTGGAAGCACAGGGAGTATAGGGGTCAATGCCCTTAAACTTGCTGTTTTGAAAAATCTACGCATTAGTGCTTTAGCGTGTGGTAGCAATATTAAGCTTTTAAATCAACAAATCGAGCGTTTTAAGCCCGAATTTGTTTGCATTAAAGAGGCAAAAGATAGGCATTTAGTTAAACATAAAAATGTTTTTGTAGGTCAAGAGGGACTTGAGAGAATTTTAGAACTTAGCGATGATTCACTCTTGCTTAATGCTATTGTCGGTTTTGCAGGGCTTAAAAGCACACTAAAAGCCCATAAACTTCATAAAAAAATCGCCCTAGCAAATAAAGAAAGCCTAGTCGTTGCTGGCGAATTTTTAAAGGGAGCAAATCTTATCCCTGTGGATAGCGAACATTCCGCTTTAAATGCTTTGCTTAAAGAGAGGCAAAATATTAAAAAGCTTTATATTTGTGCAAGTGGAGGGGCATTTTTTAAATTAAAAACAAAGGATTTAAAAAGCGTCAAGCCAAGTGATGCTCTAAAGCACCCTAACTGGTCTATGGGTGCGAAAATCACCATAGATAGTGCCACTATGGCAAATAAACTTTTTGAAATTATCGAGGCTTATCATCTTTTTAACATTAGAGAAATTGACGCTTTTATCGAGCCTAAATCTTTACTTCACGCTCTTTGTGAATTTCAAAATGGTGCTACAAGTGCCTATTTTTCTAAGCCTGATATGAAATTGGCAATCGCTGAAGCCATTTTTGATACGCACGAGCTTGAAATTTTACCTCCGCTTGATTTTGTTAAACTTTCTAGTTTAAAATTTCATAAAATTAATCTTAAAAAATATCCACTTTTTGCTCTTAAAAATGCCCTTTTGAAAAATCCAAATTTAGGGGTCATCATCAATGCGGCAAATGAAGTAATGGTTGAGAAATTTTTAAAACAAAAATGTAAATTTTTAGACATTTCAAAGGGTGTTTTTAAGACTTTGGAGCATTTTGGAGAGCCTAAAATAACGAAGCTTGAGGAAATTTTTGAATATGATAGAAAGGTAAGGGAATATTGTGAAAATTTTAGCTTTATTGTTTAGTTTTGTTGTGAGTATTTTTGCTCTTGATTTTAGCGTAGGAGAAAATGGCACGAGTAGCGAAAATAATAATACTATTTTAATTTTTGGTGGTATGCAAGGCGATGAGCCGGGCGGCTTTCACGCAGCGAGTTTGCTGCTTAGTGATTATAATATCACTAAGGGTAAGATTATCGTAGCACCCAATTTGGCTTTTGAGAGCATTATTAAGCGAAGTAGGGGAGTAAGTGGAGACTTAAACCGCAAATTTGCAGAGATTAATCCTAAAGACCCAGATTTTGAGACAGTGCAAAGGATAAAAAGCCTTATTTTAAAGCCTGAAGTGAGTATGGTAATTAATCTTCACGATGGCTGGGGTTTTTACCGCCCTACTTATGAAAATGCACTTAAAAATCCTAAGCGTTGGGGAAATTCTAGCGTCATCGATACAAAAGAAATTAATGCTACTGCTTATAATAATTTAGAAAATATAGCACTTCAAACGGTTGAGAGCGTTAATGCTTCTTTGGCTGATCCTAAACATAAATATTTCCTTAAAAATACCAAAACAGAAGAACTAAACGATACGGAAATGCTTAAAGCCTTGACTTATTTTGTCATTTCTAATCAAAAAGCCGCTTTTGCAAATGAGGCAAGTAAGAATTTGCCCGTGCATTTAAGAGCTTATTATCATCTTTTAGCGGTGGAAAATTATCTTAAAACAGCTGGACTTGAGTGGGAAAGAAGCTTTGAGCTAAGTCCTGAGGGTGTATATGGAGCGATTAATAGGGAGATTGAAGTTAAGCTTTTTGATGATAAAATTTTGCTTTATCTTAAAAATCCTAGAAAAAGTATGAATTATATCCCCTTTCCTGTCAATAAGGAGCTAAATTATCAAACAAGCAATGAGCTAACCGCCGTTGTAGCGGAGAATAATCATTTCTTTATCCAGTATGGTAATCGCTTTCAAAGTCGAATTTACCCAGAATATTTAGAATTTAGCGATGCCTTTGAGGAGGTTGATTTTATCATCGATGGTAATGAGACTTCCGTGCCTTTTGCAACTAAAGTTAAAGTTAAAAAAGAATTTATGATCCCAAAAATTCAAAATGTGCGTGTGAATATTATAGGATTTGATCACTCAAAAGATGAAAGCAATATTATCATAACAAAAGATAAGATGAAAGCTCAATACGCCTTAGATGATGCAGGTAAAATTTATAGAGTGGAATTTTATGAATTAAGAGGAGCAAATTTACAACAGCTCCTTGAATATCAAAAAGGCACTAAGGTCATTAAAAATGCTAAAATGCCGGATATTAGCATATTTAAAGAAGCAGCGAGAAAAGATAAATTTTTAGGCTCTGTGCTTGTGGAATTTCAATGAAAAATTGCATTTTAGCGATAGAAAGCTCGTGTGATGATAGCTCCATAGCTATCATTAATAAGAATAATTTTAATTGCCTTTTTTATAAAAAAATTTCACAAGAGAACGCACACGCAAATTATGGCGGAGTCGTGCCTGAACTTGCTGCTAGACTTCATAGTGAGGCTTTGCCTAAAATTTTGGAGCAGTGTAAGGACTATTTTAGCAAACTTTGTGCCATAGCCGTTACAAATGAGCCCGGTCTTAGCGTGAGTTTGGTAGGAGGTATAGCTATGGCTAAAAGTTTGGCTTTAACGCTTGATTTACCACTCATCGCCGTCAATCATCTCAAGGGGCATATTTACTCTCTTTTTTTGAAACAAAAAGAAGAGTATGATATGGGAATTTTATTAGTTAGTGGTGGGCATAGTATGGTTTTAAAAGTCGATGAAAAAGGCTTTTTAGAAATCTTAGCAAAAAGTAATGATGATAGCTTTGGCGAGAGTTTTGACAAGGTGGCTAAGATGATGAATTTAGGCTATCCGGGAGGACTTATTATAGAAAATTTAGCAAAAAAAGCAAAGATAAAAAAGCTCCATTTCTCTGTGCCTATGCTTCGCTCAAAAGAGCTTAACTTTTCTTTTTCAGGGCTTAAAAATCAAACAAGACTTGAGCTTACAAAACACCAACATTTAGATGAGGGCATTAAAAGCGAGATAGCTTATGCTTTTGAAGAGGCGGCTTGCTCACACATTATCAATAGATGTAAAAAAATTTTTGCCATCCATTCATTTAAGAAGTTTGGGGTTGTCGGCGGTGCGAGTGCAAATTTAAATTTAAGAAAGCGTCTAGAAAAACTTTGTGCGGAGTTTGATTGTGAGCTTAAACTTGCCCCACTTGAATTTTGTGCCGATAATGCCTTAATGATAGCAAGAGCGGCGGTTAGTGCGTATGAAAGAAATGAATTTGTAAAGATACAAGAGGATATTTTAAGCCCTAAAAATAAGCATTTAGAAAGACTTTAGGAGAAGATGATGAAAAAGGCTTTTACGATTTTAGAACTTGTTTTTGTAATTATCATACTTGGAATTTTAGCAGCTATTGCCCTGCCAAAACTTAGCTCAAGTAAAGATGAGGCTGAGATTAGCAAGGCTTTGAATAATCTTAGAACTTTTATCAATGATGTAAGTATTTATGCTCTTAAAAATGACAAACTTGCAAATACTAAACTTCTTAGCAATGTTAGCGGCGTGGAGGAGGTGGATTTGTCTAGAAATTTGAGTGATGTGGCGTTTAAGGTGGGTGAGGATGAAAGGTGCGTGGAATTTGTCTTCGTGCAAGGAGCTAGTTTTGTTTTAATGGGGCTTTCGACTAATGATAATGTCAAAAATGCCATTAAAGCGGTAGCAAATGGAGCCGATGAGAGCGTTTTGGGTAATGCTGATTTTACAAGCCCCTCTCAAAATAAAGCTTGTGTGGCTTTAAGCAAAAGTGAAAATTTTAAGGCTTTGGCAAATAAAACTTATTTATTACTAGGCACGAGATGATAGTTTTTAAAAGCATTGAAATAGACTCTACTGATGATATAGAGCTTAATATCAAAAGAAAATCTAAGCTGGAATTTAAGCTAAGTTATGATGATGAAAAGGAGATTGAGGCGATTTTAGTGTTGATACAAGGCACGGGAGATGATGCAAATAATGCTTATTTGAAATTCATTATGGAAAATTTAGCCAAAAAGCATAATGCTGCTATCATTAGTCCAAATTATTTTGGAATTCATAACCGCCCTCAAACAGGTGCAAAGCCCTATTTTGACGAGCTTGATAAAAAGATTATGTATGATCTTTGTGAAAGTCTTAATATCGCTTTAGATGAGGAAATTTTTAGCTCAAATCCCCCTGAAAAAATTTTAGAAAAGCTTAATATCCATATAGCCTATAAAAAGTCAAAAGGTGATTTAAAGCAAGATTATGCGGCGATTATACATTGTAGTTTAGACCCTTTAAATGGTGAGTATCAAAACTGGGGCATTATGCCTGCTATGGATATTATTAATGCCATTTTACACCTTAAGAAAAATCCGCCCTTTAAGACAGGGGGGGGGGGAGAGAGTTTGCGTGTCGTGGTATCTGGGGGTTCTTATGGGGGCTATTTGGCGTTAATGTGTGCTAAAATCGCGCCTTGGCTCATTGATGGAGTGATTGATAATTCAGGCTCTGGGCTATTTTCGTGGAGAATGATAGGCTTTGGCAAGGAGCTTGATTTTAAAACATATTGTGGTTGCGGTGCTAGGATAGGCGATGTGCATTTTTTATTGAGCGATAAGACTTTTTGGACTCTTGATGCGCATTCTCTTTATTTTTTCTCACAATCAAGAAGTGATATAAGATATATCCTTAATCCTACGCACCTAGAAGCTTTGGCTAAATTTAATCATATTATCTTTGTAAGCTATCATTCTAAAAATGATACTTTTTTAGCCCCTTATACCGAAAAAGTCGAGCTTTTTGAGCTTTTAAAAAAGCTTAAATTTGACGCACATTTGCATTTGATACAAGATGAAAGTGAGGTTGATGGTAAATTTGTTAAAAATTTAGACCACGGATTAGGAATTCCTTTTAAAGCCTTGATTAATAAAGAATTCCCGCCGCTTTTAGAAAAAATCAAAAAGCAAAAGAAAAAGCCTTGCAAAAAAAGCATTAGCTATACTTGCTATGATTTAATTTATCATTTTAGCGAGCAAAATCACAAAATGAAGCTAGAGATCGAGCATTATGATAGATAAAAGTTTTTTTATTGATTCTTGTGATGATGTGGAGCTTGGCATTAAAAGAAACTCAAAGCTAGAATACCGCATTAGCTACGATGAGAGTAAGCCCATAAGAGCGATTTTTGTGATAGTAGGAGGCTTTGGCTCTAGTGTGGATACTAGGATGCTTGATTTTACAAGGCGTCAATTTGCCTCGCGTTTTGGCGTTTTGGCGATGAATGTTTTTTATCACGGCTTTTGTTGTCGTGTTTCAAAAGAGACTACTTATAGTGCTGAGTATAGCATAGAAAAAGAAGATGTTGAAAATATCAAAAAAACACTTGCAAAATTAAATTTACCTTATCACTCAAATTTGCCACATAATGCTTATTATTTTTTGCTTGAAGATATGATGAAAAAGCAAAAAGAGGCTGGAATTTACGCGCAAAATGCTCTTTTAAAAGGACTTAGCTATACCATTTTACCGCCAAATGAGGAATATCAAAATTATCTTTTAATGCCAGCACTTGACCATATTAACGCCCTTAAGCATTTATTTAAAACTCTCGGGGGGGGGGGGGGTAACTTACCTATCATTTATGCGGGTGGGTGTTATGGCTCACAAATTGCTTATTTAATCGCTAAAATCGCTCCGCACTATACGCAGGGCGTGATTGATGTCGCTTGTGCTGTTTTGCCAAGAGAGCAAATGTTTATGCGAACGGCGGAGGGGGAGTTTTATTTTTACACCGAGCATTTAGAAATTTCTTGTCATACAAAAAGTTTTTGGACGAAGAATAATTTTACAAAAGCAGCCTTTGATATAAGAAATCTTTTAAATTATAAACACCTAGAAATTCAAAAAGCTTATGATAAAAATTGCATTTTTGTGAGCTATCACTCTAACAAAGATGAATTTAAAACAGCAAAAGATAAGGAGAAATTATATCAAACTTACGCAAATTTGGGTTTTGATGCGACCTTGCATTTAATCAAAAATGAAAGTGAGATAGATGGAAAAATGATAAGAAATTTAAGTCACGCAGGAATTTCAAATGAAAGGGTGTTTAAAAAAGAATTGCCGCTCATTTTAGACAAGCTTGAGGGAAAAAGCTTTCAAAGAGAGCCGAGAATTTTAAGCTATCCAAGCGATGAAGCGGTGTATCATTTTGAGGATATAGGGGACAAATACGAGCTTAAAATCACTCCTTCTTAAGCCTCCAGCCCACATAAGCACAGAGTAAAGATAACGCAAAAAGTGCATTAAGTTCCAAATTGACAAAGCCTATAAAGCTTAAAGAGGTTGCGCTATATAAAAAGCCTCCCATAGCACTATACATACAAATCATACTCAAAGAGCCATTTTCAGCCATTTTTTTACAAGGACAAAAATGGTAGAATTTTTCATTGTTAGTTTGGGTTTTTTTTTGAAATTTCAAGCCTAAAAGCCCAAAAATAATCAAAAAGGCAAAATAATAAATCAGTAAAATATCCATTAAAAATACCTTAACCAAGTCGGCAAATGCTCTTGCTCATCTTTAAGAAAGGTATGCTCTCCGTGTCCCGGTAAAAGCTTATAATTTTCTTTATAATTTAAAATTTTTTCTAAACTTTGTTTCATTAAAGTGGCATCAGAGTAGGGGAAATCCCACCTCCCTATACTTCTATAAAATAAAAAATCCCCACTAAACATCACGCCCTCTCCAACAATTTCTATCATACAACAGCCCGGCGTATGACCGGGAAGAAAGTGAAATTTAAAAATGCTATCAAAAAGCTCTAGTGGCTCTTCACTTTCAATCAAGACATCGGCTTTATGCTTTTCAAAGCCTTGATTAAAGGGGTCTTCTAAAAAAAAGGCATCGTTTTTATGGATATAAAGAGGGACATTAAATTCTTTTTTTACTGCCGCATTATCCCAAATGTGGTCAAAATGTCCGTGTGTATTTAGTATGGCTAAGGGATTTTTCGTATGTTTTTTCACAAATTCCAAAGCTCCAACTCCAGGATCGATGATAAATTCTCCTCTTTGTGTGCTTAAAATGTAACAATTTGTCTCATAAGCCCCACAAGCTTGTTTATAAATTTGCATTTTTATCCTTTTTTTATTTAAAATTATAGCCTTTTTTCTTTATAAATTTAAATTTGAGTGCGTAAATTTGTTACTTTTTGTTACTTTATGACTAACTTTTGTTTATTATCGGTTGTTTTTTAGCCTTTTTTGCTATCATAAAAATATTTTAAGTTTGAAAGGAGAGCTATGAATTCCTTGACTACAAAAATTTTATGGCTTTTTGTAGCAGCTTTGGGTGCTGTTTGTTTTGGCTACTTAGCCTTGCAAAATGGAGAAAGTGTTTCAGCGATTTATTTGGTCGTTGCTGCGGTGTGTATCTATATGATAGGATATAGATTTTATGGGCGTTTTGTGGCGTATAAGGTTTTAGAGCTTGATAAGTCTCGTGCGACCCCTGCTATTACGCAAAATGACGGACGCGACTTTGTCCCTACAAATAAAGTTGTTCTTTTTGGACATCATTTTGCCGCTATTGCGGGTGCGGGTCCTTTGGTAGGTCCTATTTTGGCGGCTCAAATGGGCTATTTGCCTTCAATGCTTTGGATTTTAGTTGGCGGCGTTTTAGCGGGCGCTGTGCATGATTTTGTCGTGCTTTTTATCTCCACAAGGCGCAATGGCCGCTCCTTGGGCGAGATGATCAAAGACGAGATGGGGAATTTCACAGGCGGCGTGGCTATGATAGCGATTTTTGGCATCATGCTCATCATCATCGCTATTTTGGCTATGGTTGTGGTGAAGGCTTTAGCGGAGTCTCCTTGGGGGCTTTTTACCATTGCGATGACGATTCCTATTGCGATTTTTATGGGAATTTATATGAGATTTTTGCGCCCTGGTAGAGTAGGAGAGGCTTCTATTATAGGTTTTGTGCTTTTAATCCTTGCGATTCATTATGGTAGCGTGATTACAGCCGATGCTTACTGGAAAGAATTTTTCACCCTTGACGCACCGACTTTAGCTATTGTGATGATGATTTATGGTTTTGTGGCGGCTGTTTTGCCCGTGTGGTTTTTACTCGCTCCTAGGGATTATCTTTCTACCTTTTTAAAAATTGGCGTTATAGTTGTGATGGCTGTGGCTATTGTGATTGTGGCTCCTGATTTGCAAATGCCTAAGGCAAATCCGCAGTATTTTGACGGCACGGGACCCGTTTTTGCAGGAGCGATCTATCCTTTCTTGTTCATCACCATAGCCTGCGGGGCGATCAGTGGCTTCCACGCCCTCATATCCAGTGGCACGACTCCTAAAATGCTAGAAAACGAAACACACGCTCTAGCCGTTGGCTATGGCTCTATGCTTATGGAAAGTGCCGTGGCTATTATGGCTTTGATTTGTGCTTGTATTTTGCATCCGGGAATTTATTTTGCTATTAATTCTTCAAGTGCTTTAATAGGCACGGATTTAGCTGGTGTTGCGGCGACTATTTCTAGCTGGGGTTTTAGTGTAAGTCCTGAAGAGATTATGAATCTTACAAAAAGCATAGGCGAAGAGACCATACTTTCAAGAACGGGTGGTGCGCCGACTTTTGCCATTGGTGTGGCTTTGATTTTGCATGAGTTATTTAGCGGTGTGGATTTAATGGCGTTTTGGTATCACTTTGCCATTTTATTTGAAGCTTTGTTTATTTTAACGGCAGTTGATGCTGGCACTAGGGCGTGTCGTTTTATGGTGCAAGATATTTTGGGTAATGTTTATAAGCCTTTGGGAAATATCCATAGCATTCCAGCGGGGATTTTGGCTACAGCTTTGAGTGTGGCTGGGTGGGGTTATTTTCTTTATCAAGGGGCGATTGATCCTAAGGGCGGAATTTACACGCTTTGGCCTTTATTTGGCGTGAGCAATCAAATGTTAGCAGGTATGGCTTTGCTTTTAGTAACGGCGATTTTAGTCAAAATGGGTAAGGCAAAATATGCCTGGGTAACGCTCGTCCCCTCCACCTTTGTCCTTATAGCAACACTTTACGGGGGTATTCAAAAAATTCTACCCTACGAAGAGGGAAATAGGGTGCGTAATGCGGTGAGCCATGTGGCGGCTGTGCGCATTCAGAGTGAAAAAATCAAAACCCTAGAAGCAAATTTAGCCAGTGCCGATGAAGCACAAAGGGCTAAAATACAAAAAGATATTTCAGTCGCTACGCAGGCTAAATTTGCTAATGCCTTGGATGCGGTTTTGTGCGTGTTTTTTATGCTGACGACTTTATTTGTTATCATTTCTTGTGCGGGAATTGCTTTAGGTAGAATTAAAATTCCACTTAAAGAGAGTGCTTATGTTAAGATGGATGAAGTGCCTTGTTTGAGAAAATAAAAAATTTTTACGAAAAAGCCGAGAGGTTTTTTCACCCCTTAGTGGGACTTTCAAGTTATGACAAATACTTAGAGCATATGCGAAAAAATCACCCCGATAAAGTCCCCAAAAGTCGTGGGGAGTTTTTTAAAGAATGCCTTGAAAAAAAGTATAATCAAGGCGGCTTAAATAAATGCTGATAAAATTTAGAGCAAAGGTTTTGCTAGACAATCACTCAGCTAAAAAGCCGTGAATTTTTTTTAGCTCACTACTGATAGGCTTTTTTTTGCCCCCCTTATCCACACTCACATAGCTTACCAGAGCTGAGGTTACGCGTATGCAGGAGGCACAGCCTAGCTCATCGATCCTTTGGACGACAACTTCAACTCGGACATTGATGGAGGTGTTGCCTACGTTGAGAATTTTCGCATAGCAAGAAAGTATATCGCCCACAAAAACAGGCTGCTTGAAAACGACCTTGTCCATTGAGATGGTTACGACTCTTTCTGGCGCGAGTTCTCTTGCGGCGATGGCTCCAGCAAGGTCAATTTGCGACAAGATCCAGCCGCCAAAAATATTGCCCGCAGGATTAGTATCGCTTGGCATGGCGACTATTTTAAGCTTTGGCTCTCCCATATCTTTCATATGATTACTCCTTGTTTTAAAAAGAAAATTATAATTAAAAAAGTTAATAGGCTTAGGAGAATTAAATGAATGATTTTAAAGAAATCGCAAAACTTGCCAAAAAGCGTAGAGATAAAATCAATGGACTTTATCATTTTTTAGAAAGCGAAGAAAAAAACGAATTTTTGGAGGGACTTTTAAAAAGTAGCGGTTTAGAATATGAAAAAAGTGCTTTGCTAGCTATTTTGCGGCGTTTGGTTGATTTAAAAGAGGAAAATTTGGTAAAAGAATTGGAAAAAAGAGGAGTCAAAGAAGAGAAAATTACAAAGATTAAACACGCTCTTTATGAAGAGGTGAGAAAATTTTATGAGCGAGAACATAAAGAATTCATAGAAGAAGTAAAGGAAAAAAGGCTTTTAAATGATTTTTATCAAGCCTTAGTTGAAGGCGTTCATAGTGTGGGACTTGTGATAAATGACTTTGAAATTGTTTGGACTAAAGAAATTATAGAAAAAAATAATAAAATGCTAAAATCAAGCTTTTCAAATTTAGAAGATGCGCTTGAGTTTTTGCGTAAAAATAAACTTTATCAAGTGGATAATTTTGGTGAAATTTGCGAAAGAAGTTATGGGGTTATTGTTAAAATAGGCTCTTTGTGGCGTTTTGTTCCTTATGCTAGATTTTTTGAAAATGAAATTTTACGCTTAGAATTTGCTTTTGAAAGTATGATTGAAAAATTGCGAGTTTTCGCACAAAATGAAGAAGAATTTGCTTATATAGAGTATTTTGAAAAGCTTAAAAATGCCTTTTGTGAGAAGGAAGATGAGAGAGTTATTGCCGCGTGGCAGGAGGCTGAATTTGCTTGGATGAGGGTTAAATCGCCTTTGCAAGTAGGACATCCGCTTGAGTATTATGAGGATCAATACACGCACGCAGTGGCGTTAGAGTGGGATATTAGACTAAGTGATGCTAGCGAATTCAATGGACAAGAATTTGCACAAAATATTAAGAAAACTTTTTTAAGAATATATGAAAATATTGGCATTGAGGATGAAAATTTAAGAAAAGAAGTGTGCGAAAATATAGACAAAACTCAGCTTTATATTTGTCTGCCGATGATTTATTATGGAGCGGAGTTAAAGGGGCTTTTTTCAGCACAAGTTGTGCCAAACGATGAATTTGTCAGCTCAAAAGCAGGTAAAAAAATCTTTGCTTTTTTAAATTTTGTGTATGAAAATAGCAAAACAAAGCCCTTTATGAAAATGGCAAGTGAAATTTTCGATAAGGAATTTTTAACTTATGGGCGTGATATTTTATTTTATAATGAAAAGCTTTGGAAAAGAATTTATGAAATTTCAACCATAGGACACGAATACGGACATATCTTTTTTATCGCAAAAGATAGTGAAAAATTGATGAATCAAAGTGGATTTTTCAAAAATATCGAGGAATACAAGGCTACTTGTGGTGGGCTTGTGAATTTTTTCTATCATGAGGAAGAAGAGCTTAAAATGCCTGTTTTTCACGAACTCATTAAAAGAGCTGTGGGGCTAATAGCGTGGCAAAAGGTTGAAGAAGTTAAGGCTTATTATACGGAGGGATTGATTCATCTTTGTTTATTGTTTCAAAGCGGAGTTTTGGAATTTAAGCAAGAAAATTTAAAGATAGACTTTAGCACTCAAGCTTACGAAGCATTTAAAAAGCTTTGTTTGCAAACTTACCATGCCTTAGCCAAGCATTATGCACTTAGACTTGATGCTAAAGAATTTTTAGATATTTTTTGTGTTTTAGAAAATGAGGTTTTTTTACCTAAACATAGTGAATGTAGGGAATTTGTGAAATTTTATTATGCTCTTTATGAAAAAATCGGCAATGAGCTTGATGAAAGTGGAGAATTTGAGCGCTACACTAGGAAAAATGATGAAAAAATGAAGAAAAAAGCCTAAAAATAGCCTTTTTTCTTGCTATTTTGTTTAAAGTGTGCTAGAATTAGGCGTTTTAAATCAATTTAAAAGGAGTCTTAAATGACTAAGGCAGATTTCATTTCACAGGTTGCTCAAAATGCTGGGCTTACAAAAAAAGATGCAGGTGCTGCGACAGATGCGGTAATCTCTACTATCACTGAAGTTTTAGCTAAGGGCGATAGCATTAGTTTTATTGGTTTTGGAACATTTTCAACCACTGAAAGAGCTGCTAGAGAGGCTAGAGTACCAAGCACAGGTAAGACAATTAAAGTTCCTGCGACTAGAGTTGCTAAATTTAAGGTAGGTAAAAATCTTAAAGAAGCAGTTGCTGCTAAAGCTGGAAAAAAGAAAAAATAATTATAAGGCTGAATTTTCAGCCTTAGCTCACTCAAATTTCATTTTTTATCTTCTAAAAATTCATTTAAAGCTTTTGAAAGTTCCTTTTGACTTAGATCATTTATAGAACCTTTAAAATGTCCCTTTTCATCAAATAGGTAAAGCTCGTTACTGTGAGCTATGGAATATTGCATAAAAGAGTCTTTAAGGTCAATCTCTTCATACAAAACTCCATAGTTTTTTGTTAGTTTTTTTAAACTTTTTTCATCTTTAGCGATGAGAGCGGTGGAATTTGGGTAAAAATATTTAAGCCACTCTTCAAGTTTGGCAGGGTCTTTATCTCTTTTAATATCAAGACTGATAAAAAGAAGATGAGGTTTATTTTTCATTTTATCTAAAGCTAAGGCAAGTAAAGAAAGTGTGCCCGGACAAATGTCCGAACAAAAAGTATAACCAAAATATATAATCAATTTTTCACCTCTAAAATCTTTCAAGCTTGTGTGATGTGAGAAGCTTGAGCGTAAGGAAAAATCATAATTTTGACTAGGATAAAAAAAATAACCAAAGCCCAAAATAAAGCAAAAAACTAAAATAAAAATAATTTTTTTCATCGTCTTAACTCAAAATCAAAATGAAAGCCCAAAGGCTTATCGTCTTTAAAAAATTGCGCTCTATAACGCATAGTGTCAAGCGTGCAAGCACTTAAAAGAATTTTGGCTTCGTAGTGTGAATTTTTGTAAATAAGACGCGGTTTTATTTCTCCCATAAACATATTTAAACCATAAATTTTAAGGCTTAAATTTTTATAAAAATCTAAATTTTCTATCTTTAAATGAAGCTCTTGCATAGCTTGTAGAGGTTTTGGATTTAAAAAAATACGAATTTTTTTATTATTAAAATTAAAAATACAATCTTCAATATTTAAATCGCAAGTCAAAGGAGCGTTAGCATCGGTCAATTTTTTATCTTTATCAAAATCAAATTTAAGGTAAAGATAAGAACCTAGCAAAATAAACGCAAAGCCAAAAATAAAAAAAAATTTTTTCAAAATTTAGAGCTTTTTAGATGGAATTTGCTCGACTTTTAAGCTAGTATTATTATCAAAATAAAGCGTTAAATTTGCTTTAGTATCGGCATTTATGGGATTTTTTAAATCAAAAAGCATTATATGATAAGAGCCCGGTTTTAATTCGGTAGTAGAATTAGGTTCAATTGTAATTTTAGGAATTTGTATCATAGACATTTTTTTATCTTTGTGGATATGTGTGTGAAGCTCTATTTTATCACTTAAATCACTTTGTGCATTTATGAGAGCGATTTCTTTCGCGCCTTTGTTGGTAAGGGTAAGAAAAATGGCTGTATTTTTAGAATTTGGCGGAGTTTGTTTAATGTAAGCATTGCTAATTTCGATTTCTGTGGCACTTAAGCTTAAGCCAAGAAGACTTAAAATAAAAATTTTTTTGCTTAGCATTGTCATCTCCAAATATAATGTTTTTTAAGTGTCGAGTATAGCAAAAAAGCTTTATAATGTCGTAAATCATTAATATTTTTTAAGAAAAAAATATTATAATTCCACTTTTGAAATTTAATTTTTAAGGAAATATTTTGAGATTTTTGCTAGTTTTTATGGCTTTTTTATCAAGCTTGAGTGCTTCTGATTTGGTGAAGATATATTTAAATAATGGTTTGGATGCCGTAGGCGCTGCGATAGAAAGAGAGCTTGGAAATAAGGACTTTTGGCTTGAAGAATTGGGAGATAAAAATTTAAGTCTTGGCTACTATACTCAAGATGTTATGATAGTTAAAACAAACAAAAATGATAAAATCTTAAAAGTTTTTTCCTACACAAATGGTAAGATTAAAAAGGAATTTGAGCAAAAGGAAGTAATTACTGGACTTATGGGCGATAAGGAAAAAGAAGGCGATTTAAAGACTCCTGTGGGCTTTTACGAGCTTGGGATGAAATTTAGCCCCGGAGATCAATATTATGGACCTTTTGCTTTTGCTACAAGCTATCCTAATCTACTTGACAAGGTGCAAGATAAAACGGGGGGAGGCATTTGGATACACGGCTATCCTCTTGATGGGACGAGATTAGATGAGTTTAAAACAAGAGGTTGCATTGCTTTATTTAATGATAAATTAGAAGACTTTGCTAAGGTTGTGGCAGGTAAAAAAGTCTATGTTTTGACAGAGGAAAAAGATAGTGTTAGAGCTAAAAAAGAAGAAATTGCCTCATTAATGGCTGATTTATTTGCTTGGAAATATGCTTGGACAGTGAGTGATGTCAATGCATACTTAGCTTTTTATGATAAAAAAGATTTTAAGCGTTTTGATAAAAGTAGTTTTTCACAATTTGCTTCAATGAAAAAGATTATTTTTGCAAGAAGAGAGCATAAGATCATTAAATTTTCTAATATTGATATTAGCCCTTATCCAAATTTGAAAGATGAAAAAATGTATAGAATTTCTTTTTACGAGGATTATTATACAAAAAATTATCAATTTAAGGGCAATAAAATTCTTTATGTTAAGCTTGATAAAAAAGGTAAAATGAAAATTTTAGCAGAACAATAATGTCTTTAATCACATTAGATTCAAATGCTTACAAACATAATCTCTCCTACATAGCTACTAGAGCTGGTGGCTATGATAAACTTATTTGTGTTTTTAAGGATAATGCCTATGGGCATGGAATTTGTCTCTTAGCCCCTGTGGCTAAAGCTTGCGGGGTAAATTTTGTAGCTGTAAAAGATGAAAATGAAGCATATTTACTAGAAAAATATTTTGATAATATACTAATCCTTTCACACAGACCCACAGGAAATGAAAATCTTAATTTTATTTATGCTTTAAATGAGCCTTCTAGTTTTGCAAAATTTAAAAAAAATACACGCATTCACCTTAAAATAGACACAAATATGCATAGAAATGGTATAGATGTAAATGGCTTGGAAAAATTTTTAAAAGAGCTTTGCCATTTGAATTTAGAGGGCGCTTTTACGCACTTTATGTCGGCTGACGAGCTTGACGCTAGCTATTTTACGCAAAAATACAATTTTCAAAAAGCTAAAAAAATCATTAAAAATTTTACGCAAGAAACTTTAATTTTTCACTCTTTCAATTCCTCCGCACTTTTTAGAGGAAAAATGCCACAAGATGAAATGTGTAGAGTGGGACTTGTGCAATTTGGTTACGGAGATAAGGGGCTTAAAAAAGTTTTAAGACTTTACGCACACAAATTAAGCTCAAGAGTGCTTGAAAAAGGGCAAAGTGTGGGTTATGGTGGAGCTTATGTGGCAAACGAGCCACTTCAAATAGCTACTTATGATTTGGGCTATGCGGATGGGCTTTTTCGTTACGATGGCAAAGGGCAATTAAAGCTTGCTAATGGCAAGGAAATGTTGGGCAAAATGTCTATGGATAGCTTTTCTTGTGAAGATAGTGGAGAGGAAATTTGTGTGCTTGATGATGCGAATTTATGGGCTGATTTTTTTCATACTATAAACTATGAAATTTTAGTGAAGCTTAACGCTAATATTAAAAGAGTGCTTGTTTAATGTTTCATATCGTCCTAGTTCATCCTAGAATTCCGCAAAATACTGGCAGTATAGGCAGAATGTGCTTTAATGCAGGCTTTAAGCTTCACATTATTAAACCTTGCGTTTTTGATTTGAGTGAGAAGGCAGTGAAAAGAGCGGGGCTTGATTATTGGGACAAGCTTGAACCTATAATTTGGGAGAGTTTGGAGGAATTTTTGGGATCAAATTTGCAATGTAAAGAGCATTTTTTCTTTGCGACAACTAAAAGCAAAAAGCCTTATTTTAGTGTGAAATTTAGGGCTGGGGATTTTTTATTTTTTGGAAGTGAGAGTTTTGGGCTGCCAAATGAGTTGATGAATCTTAATGAGGCACATCAAATAACCATACCGATGAAGCCTTATGGCAGAAGTTTAAATTTAGCTACAAGTGTTGGAATTATTGCTTATGAGGCTTTGAGGCAAAATTTTAATTTTTTTAATTAGTTTCAAATTGACACAGCGAATTATTTAAATTTGGAAAATAAGCCATTTTTTTAAATCTTAATGTTAAAATTAATTTTATCTTTATTAAAGGAGTTTTAATGGATATTTTAAAGCCTTTGCTTGATTTTTTATCAAGCGCAACGCATATTATCCCTTATACTGACACAATGATGGTTGTCATTTTGATAGTATGTGGGATTTATTATAGCTTTTTGACAGGCTTCGTGCAGTTTAGAATGCTAGGCTCAGTTTTTAGCATTTTAACGGAAAAAAATGACGGACACACTAAAGAACACATCTCACCCTTTCAAGCTCTAATGATTTCAACGGCTTCAAGAGTAGGCATAGGAAATATCGCAGGTATAGCGACTGCACTAACCTTAGGTGGGGCTGGGGCTATATTTTGGATGTGGGCTATGGCGTTTTTTGGAGGAGCTTCAGCTTTTGCGGAAAGCACTTTGGCACAGGTTTATAAATCAAAAGATTCAAGAGGAGGCTATAAGGGTGGTCCTGCTTATTACATAAAAAAAGCATTAGGACTTAAATGGCTTGGAGCGTTTTTTGCCATTATCTTAATCATCACTTATGCTTACGGCTTTAATGGTCTTCAAAGTCAAACTATGACTTCTTCTTTTGAAATTTATTATAATATGTTTAATCCAAACGCCACTCAAACTTTTGCACAAAGCTCTTGGCCCGTTATTATAGGGACAATTTTAGCTTTATTTGGTCTTTGGATGTTTTTTTCTCATCACACTAAAATAGGCAAGGTAAGTTCAGTCATCGTGCCTTTTATGGCTTTAGCTTATATAGGACTTTCTTTAATTGCTGTATGTATGAATTTAGAAAAAATTCCTTCCGTTTTGAGCCTTATTTTTGAAAGTGCTTTTGATTTTAAGGCGATTTTTGGTGGTTTTGCAGGTTCGGCTTTGGTTATAGGGATTAAAAGAGGACTTTTTTCAAATGAAGCAGGTATGGGTTCAGCCCCAAATGCTGCCGCCTCTGCGCTTACAAATCACCCTGCCAAACAAGGGATAATTCAAGCTTTTGCCGTCTTAATTGACCTTATTATCTGCACGGCTTCAGGCTTTTTGGTGCTTTTTTCTATGGCATATTTTAATGTAGGAGCAGATGGAAAGCCTTTGCTTACTGCTATGCCTTTAGTGCAAGAAGCGATGAGGGAGTATTATGGTAGCTTTGGAATTCATTTTGTTAGTGTTGCTATCGTGCTTTTTGCGATTACTTCTTTGATAGGAAATTATTATTACGCACAAGCTAATGTTAAATACCTCACAGATTCTAAATTTGTAATGAATTTATTTAGGATCACTGCTGTGGCGATGATTTTCATTGGTGCACAAATGGACTTAAAACTCGCTTGGAGTTTGGCGGATTTAACGATGGCTTTTATGGCTACGACTAACATTATATCCTTACTACTTTTAGGTGGTATTGTTTCAAAAGTGCTTAATGATTATACGACACAAAAAAGAGCAGGACTTGATCCTAGCTTTAGTGCTTCAAAACTTGGCATTAAAAATGCTGAATGTTGGGATTGATAGAAGAAAGGGGATGCTAAGCTTCCCTTTCGCTTTTTTCCAAAACAAGAAAGTATTCATTTTCTAAAATTTCTAGTGTTTTTTGAACCTCTTCAAGCTGTTTGTAAAGATTATCAATTCCAAGCTTTTCATAAATTTGCGGATTAGAAAGAGCGTTTTGCAATTCTTTAATTTCATATTCTAATTGTTCTATTTTTTCTGGGTGTTTTTGTAGAATTTCATTTTCTTTATAACTTAGTTTTTTGTTTGTTTTTTCTTTTGCGGCATAATTTTTCTCATTAAGTTTTAAAAATTCGTCAAATTCTTTTAATTCCTTCTCGTTTTCTAAATACTGCGTATAAGGTATATGTAGCACTTCAATGCTTTCATTTTCAAAGGCGTAAATTTTTGTAGAAATTTTATCAACAAAATAGCGATCGTGACTGACTAGCAAAATAGCCCCTTCATAATTTTGCAAATATTCTTCCAAAATATTAATAGTCGCTATATCAAGGTCATTTGTAGGTTCATCAAGTATTAAAACATCATATTCTTTAGTAAAAAGTAAGGCTAAAGCGAGGCGATTTTTCTCACCTCCACTTAGCAAAGCGACACTTTTATCTAAGTATTCTTTAGGAAATAAAAAGCTTTTAAGGTAGCCAAAGATATGCATATTTTTTCCTCTTACCTCCACCCTATCGCCTCCATTTGGGCAAAAAATTTCCATCAAGCTTTTATTTTCATCGATTAAATTTCTAGCTTGATCAAAATAGCCTATTTGTAAATCTCCCCTTTTAAGCTCTCCTGCATCAGCCTTAATCTCACCTAAAAGAAGTTTTAAAAAGCTTGATTTTCCACTACCATTGCGTCCTACTATTCCTATTCTTTCGCCCTGTAAAATTCTTGCACTAAAATTTGAAAAAAGCTTTTTTGCACCAAAACTCAAATTAAGATTTTTAAGCTCAAAAAGCATTTTTTTACGATTTGTGCTTTGAGTTTGATTGAAATTTAGATTTGCTCTTTCTATTTCAAGTCTTATTTTTCTTATTTCACTTGGATTTTTTTTAGCAAGTTCTCGCATTTTAAAAAGTCTTTCTTTGCGACCCTCATTGCGTTTTAAACGCGCCTTTACCCCTCTTCTTAGCCACTCTTCTTCGCTTTTGAGTTGTTTGAGTAGAGTTTCGTGGCTTTTAGAAAGTGAAGCTAAAAGTTCGGCTTTTTTCTCTAAATAATGCGTATAGCCACCTCTAAAAATGCGTATTTTTCCATTTTCTATCTCTAAGCATTTTTCAGCCACTTCGTCGATAAAGTATCGATCGTGCGAGATGAAAATGACGCACATCTTGGAATTTTTTAATAAATTTTCTAAAAAAGAACACATATAAACATCTAAATGATTTGTAGGCTCATCAAGAAGTAGGATGTCTGGATTTTGCAGTAAGAGTATGCAAAGTCCAACGCGTCGTATTTCTCCGCCACTTAGTGTTGAGAGGCTTCTATTTTGATAGCTGTCTAATTTAAATTCTTTAAGAAAACGCGATATTTTATGATCTATATTCCACGCGTCTTTGCTTTCTATGAAATTAATAACGCTATCCATCTCATTAAGCAAGGATTTATCTTGACTTTTTTCTAAAGCATTTTGGAGTTTTTCATAATTTTGCAAGGCTTCATAAATTTCATTGAGTTCTTTTTCTATCGCTTCTTTTACGCTTAAATCGCTGTCAAAATTTACATTTTGTGAAAGTAGGGCAATGCTTTTATGATTTTGCCTTATAATTCTACCGCTATCTAAATTGAGAACGCCTAAAAGTGTTTTGAGTAGGGTTGATTTTCCCTCGCCATTTTTACCTATAATAGCAATTTTCTCATTTTCATTAACGCTAAAGCTAACATTGTCTAAAATAGTCTTTTCGCCAAATTTTTTACTCGCTTCAATAATGTCAATGAGTGCCATTTGCGTCCTATACGCACATAAATTAAATTTCTACATATTGAACAAAGACGCAAACTTCGAGTTTATTAAGCTCATCTAAAACTTCTTTGGAAATCACTTCATCGACCAAAACAACAGCTAAAGCATAGCCAAAGCCATCGCGTCCTAGTCTAAAATCTGCTATATTAATGTTTTGTGCTGCGAGCGTGGAGCTTATTTTTGAAATAACTCCCGGAATATCTTTATTTTTAAAAATAAGCATTTTGCCCTTTGGCTTAAAATCTGTTTTAAAGCCATTTAAGCCCACTATTCTTTGCTCATTTTCGTTAAAAACCGTGCCAGAGACAATAACGCTTGAATTATCTGTTGTTATTTTTACGCTTAGTTTATTATTGTAGCCACTATTTGGTAGGGTTTCACAAGAAAGCTCTATGCCTTTTTCTTTAGCAACAAATTCAGCATTAACATAATTAATATTCTCTCCCAAAATTCCACTTAATGCACCAACTGTTGCAAAAGTTAGCATAGAATTTGCATAATCACTTATATTGCCCTCAGCTTCGATTTTTATGGATTTAACGGGACTTTTGTCAATTTGCACGGCTAAAAATGCCATTTTGGATATAAGCTCGATGTAAGGCTCAACAAAAGGTGGCAAATCTTCCGTTTTAATAGGCAAATTTAAAGCATTTGGATAAGCCACACCTCTAGCGGCATTTAAGGCTTGTTCACACGCCTCTATGGCTATATTTTCTTGACTTTCTAAGGTATTTGCACCAAGATGAGAGGTAACGGAGACATTTTCAAAGTCCAAAAGAGGGTGATTTATGGCTGGCTCTTTGTCAAATACATCAATTCCAAGCCAAGCGATTTTACCACTTTTAAGCCCTTCGCATAACGCATCTTCTGTATATAAACCCCCTCTTGCACAATTGATTAATCTAACCTTATCTTTCATTTTTGCGATTTCTTTGCTGCCTATCATACCATTTGTTTCTTTTGTTTTTGGAGTATGAATTGTAATGAAATCACTTTGGGTAAGAATTTCATCTAAATGTTTTGCTTGCTTCATGCCTAAATCTGTGATTTTGGAAGCACCAATGTAAGGGTCATAAGCTAAAATTTTCATACCAAAAGCCTTAGCGCGAATAGCAACTCTTGAGCCTATATTACCAAAGCCTATAATGCCCAAAGTTTTGCCCTTAAGTTCTATGCCATACCATTTTTCTCTCTCCCATTTTCTTTCGATTTTAAGGAAATTATGTGCATTTACAAAGGATCTTGCTGAGGTGATAAGATGTGCCATAGTAAGCTCAACAGCTGCTATGGTGTTGGCTGTTGGGACATTCATAACTATAACGCCTTGTTTAGAGCAGTTTGGAATATCGACATTATCAACGCCAACACCAGCTCGAACGAGAGCTTTAAGCTTTTTGGCGTGTTTAAGAAAAGCATCATCAACATCTGTTGAGCTTCTTGTAATAGCAACTTCAACATCTTCTAGCATAGCCAAAAGCTTATCTTTAGGCACTTTAGCTGCTTCAATTAGCTCTATGTCTTCTGCTTCTCTTAAAAGTTGCACACCTTTATCTAAGATAGCATCGCATACTATAATTTTTTTTTTCATAACCAAATCTCCTTTGCTTGAGTGTTAATTTTATATTTTTTAAGTTCATTTATGATTTCTTCTATAAGTTTTTGATTGTCTGTATCTAAGAAAATTTCGGGGCTTTCTATGGATTTTAGTAAAAAGTATTTAACCTTAAAAGAATCAAGCGTTTGTCTTAAGCAAAACATAGAGTAAATGTCGTATTTATTGATAATGAGCTGATAATATTTATTTTTTTCTTTAAGCTCACTTGTATCCGCATCAAAATATAAGCGAAATTGTTCCGCTGCTGGAGTAAAGTCCTTTACAGGCCACATTGCAAGTTCTTGTTGCCAAGTTTTAGTTTTGTCTAAAACGGCTTTTGTGGTGTTATTTTCTTTTATGAATTGCGGAAAAAAATCAGAATCTGATTTAAAATTCCATAATAAAACAAAAATAACAATAAGCAAAATAAGCGTTAAAACGCTTAAAATGCCTATGAGGGCGTATTTTTTCATATTTTTACGATAGCTGTTCTTTGATGATATCGCCTAAAGTCATTTTATCATCGCCATTGATTTCATTTAAGGCTTCTCTTTCTTTAAGCCTTAATAAATTTTTCACACTTAGACGAATTCTATTTTTCTTTTCATCAATAAAGGCAATAGCTGCCTCTATTTCATCGTCAATTTTTAAAGTTTCTAGCATAGCCGAACTAATATCTTCTTTGTGAATTAACGCATCTACATTTTCGCTAAGCTCCACAAATATTCCAAAGTCTTTTATGTCTCGAATTATACCTTTGACTACATCACCGACTTTGTGAATTTTGGCATATTCTTGAATAGGGCTATTTTTTAATTCTTTCGTGCTGAGTGAAATTTTTTGATTATCTTCGTCAATTTTGATAATTTTTACTTTAATTTCATCGCCGATTTTAAAAAGTTCTTTGCATTTATCGTTTCTATCCCAAGAGGCATCTTCATTGTGTAAAAGCCCTTCAACATTGTCAATTTTTACAAAAGCACCAAAAGCGGTAATGGAAGTAACAATTCCTTGAGTTATATCACCAATTTTATGCGTTTTACTAAATTCGTCAAAAGGTTTAGAAAGTAAATTTCTAAGAGAAACCCTTAATCTTCTTTCATTTGAGTTAATCTCTATAACCTCAACATCAATTTCTTCACCTTTGCTAATATAATCTTTAGGATTTTTTATATTTTTATCCCAAGAAATTTCACTTATATGTAAAAAACCCTCAATGTCATTACCCAAATCCACAAAAGCCCCATAAGGCTCGATATTTGAAACGACAACCTTAATCGTATCTCCAACCTCCAAGCTATCTTTTATCTCGCTCCAAGGATCTGGCAAGGCTGCTTTTATCGATAAGGAGAGGTGTTTTTTGTCCTTATCATATTTAATGATCTTAACCGGCACTTTATCGCCCTCTTTGTAGAGAGAGCTAGGATTTACAGGACCCTTATATGAAATTTCACTATAATGCACAAGCCCGTCTATACCACCTACATCAACAAACATACCATAAGTGGTGATTTTTTTCACAAGTCCTTCGATAAGTTCGTTTTTGTCTAAAATTTCGCTAATGATTTCTTTGCGTTTTTTTCTTTCATCTTCTAAAACCCTTTTTCTAGAAGCCACAATGCTTTGCTCTTCTTTATCAACTTTGATTATTTTGACTTTAAAATTTTTACCAATAGGATTATTTGAGTCTTTAAAGCCGTATTGGGATTTAGGGATGAAAAATTCCACGCCATCATTATCAACAGCGACAAGTCCGCCTTTGTTTTTGCTTATTATTTTGACATCAAAAATGTTTTCATTTTCTTCATTATAGTTTTTAATGAATTCAACAACTTTCTCTTTTCTCAAAGCTTTTTTGTGAGAAACAACAATTCTACCACCACGAGAACCCATAGTAGCGACCTTAATGCTATCGCCTACATTAAAAATTAAATTTCCTTTGTCATCTTGAATTTCTTCAAGAGCCAACAAGCCTTCCGATTTTTTGCCTATATCTACATAGACTTCATCGTTTTTAATGGCGACTATTTTACCTTCGAAAATCGCCTCTTCTTTGGATTTATCATAAGCATCCAAAAGCTTTCCAAAATCTTCTTCTTCCTCAAAAAGATCTTCTATATTATTTTGAACTTTTTTGTTCGCCTCGTTCATCGTGGTCCTTTTTTTGATTTAAATAAATGCTAAATTTTATCTAAAAATTTGTTAATAAGGGTTAATTTTGCGTATTTTTTCGCAAATTTTAAACACCTTTTCAATTTGCTTTATAATATTTGAAACTATGGGGAGCAACTCTTTCGTTTATAGGAGGTAATTTCATATAATCACCATAATATTTTTTCAAATGCTCATCATAATTATTCATACAAGGATACTTTCTATCTTTAAAAGGGAGATAAACGACATTGCTAAAATACTGCTTAGGCATAATAAAATGCTCTGATTTTGCATATTCACTCATAAAAATAGCGATATTTTCGCAGTTTGCATCGGTGTATGTTAAACGCCATTTTTCTAATAAACTTAAGGTCTTCTTTTCTAATAGTTTGGCACAAGAGAGAAAAATGCTCCTCATCAAGCCATGTTTATGAGAGCGTTTAACAAAAGATCTAGTAAGCTTTTTGAAAAATTTTATTTTTTGAATATTTTTGTAGATAAATTTGGGATTATTAGGCACAAAATCATAAATGAAAATATCTAAAAAGAGATTTCCAAATTGATGAGTGTAATCTTCAAATATAAAATTAGAATCGTAAATTTTGTCAAAACAGCAAAAACATCTATAATTTTTATCGTATAAACCCGCTAGAGTAATGTTTTGCGTATCTTTCCAGTGTTTTACAAATTTTTCATATTCGCTGTGATACATATAAATATCAATATCATCGTCCCAAGGGATAAAGCCCTTGTGTCTTACCGCTCCTATTAATGTGCCACCACCTAAAGAATAGCTAATTTGATGCTTTTTGCAAAATGCATCAAAATAATCAAGCAAATGAAGCAAGGCTTTTTTATACTCGTCTAAAGTTATTTCTTGCATTGTTTTAAAATCTCCTTATATTCTTTTAAATTATCCATTTCGTAGCAATTTTTAACCTCTTTTGCTTGTATTTTTAGGCTAGAAAGCATATCTAAAATGATATTATCCCAATACAATTTTTTGTTTAGCAAGTAGATGGGTTTTAGAAATTTCTTTAAATTTTCTCTTATTTTTAAGCAATCGCTCATACAAAAATAAGAAACTCCAAGCAAGGCTAAACCATTTGATAAAGAAGTATCGATGCTTATGATGAAATTTTTTTCTAATTTTACATACCACTCACCCTTAGCATTTCTTAATATGCAATAATAGGTGCTAAAATTTTGCTTTTGTAAAAAAATATTTTCATTTAAAACCACATCACAATCAATCACAAAGCTATCGTTAAAAAATTCGTTGATTTTGTAAAAAGAATAAATGCTATTATATTTTTCATAATTTTCATTAAAAATTAACTTCACATCGTATTTTTCTTTCAAATATTCAAACTGCTCTTTTAAGTGTCCTACAACTATGTAAATTTCATTAATCCTAGCTTCCCTAAGATAAAGGATGGTTCGCTCTATGTTAGCCATACCTTGTATTTTTAACAAAGCTTTGTGGGTTTTTTTGAAAGTTCTTTAAACCTACTTCCAAGACCAGCAGCCAAAATAATCGCATTCATCATTTGTTCCTTTTTGAAAATAAAACTAAATTAATGCCAATAAAAATAAAAAAGATTAAAATCATTTGCTTAAATTCAATTTCTTGTTCGAATAAAACAAGCCATATCACATAAGAAACATTTAGCATCATAGCCTTGATGATTCCTATTTTTGCAATGGTAAAATAGTATAAAAAATACGACATAGCCCAGAAAAAAATGAGAAAAAATAATACAAATAAAAAATTGAAAGAAATAAAATCTTGTAAAATAAAATTTGGTTTTTGAATTAAGATTAATACAATATAACCAAAGCTAGAGCCGCTTTGCCTTGCGTAATAAACACTTGCTGTTGGTATTTTTTTTAAAACAAGTGAGCTTAAAATTAGCTCTGTTCCCCAAGATAAAGCACAAATAAAAGCTAGGCTTAATCCTAAAAGATGAGAATGAAATTTTTCAAAAAAAAGTAAAAATAAAGCACCAAAAGCTAAAAATATACCCAAAAAACCCAATAAATTTAACCTTTCTTTTAAGAATATAAGCGCTAAAAAGGTAGCAAATATAGGATATAAACTTGTAATGGAAGCACTAAGACTCAATCCTATCAACACAATAGAATTAAGATAACAATACATCGCCACAGGTCCTGCGATAAAGCCCGCGATGAAAGCTAAGATAAGCTTTATGTCAAAAACGAAATATTTTTTCAAAAATAAAAGTGAAAAAGTTAAAAAGAGCCAAGGGGTAAATTCTATACAAAAAAGTAGTATAAAGATGAGATGAGAAGCATTATTAAATTCGTTAATTTTAACATAAAAAATTCCACTAAGTGCCCAAAAAAGACCTGATAAAATGCCCATAATTAAGCCTAAATTATTCATAATTTTAAGCTTTTTAATTGTTTATATGCTCTATTTATTCTCATAAAGCCATAATTTCCATAAAATTCACCATTTTCTTCTTTTAAAGCTGTCCAAAGAGTCCATAAAACATCACAACAAAAGGCATAATAACTAAGATGCAATGTTTCTTTTGCACTAATTTGACGCTTAAAATAGCTTTGTAAAAATATCTCTTTTAAATCAGTGCTTAACCTGCTTTCTATCATAAAATTAGCAAGTTCCCATAAAGCATCACTTTTACCAGAATACTCCCAATCAATCAAATAAATTCTATCTTTAATCAAAATGTTTTCAGGAACAAGGTCGTTATGACAAGGGCAAAGCTTGATATTTTCTTGTTGAAAATATAAATCAATCTTATCAAAAGCTTTTAAAATATAGTCCATATTTTCGTGATATTTATAAAAAATATCTTTTTGTTTTAGCAAAGAAAAATATCTTTTATAAATATCAAAAATATTAAAAATGTTTTTAAATTCTAATTTACTTTGATGTAGTTCTTTAAGCTTTAAGGCGATTTGTTTTAAGATATTTTTATCTTGTATATTTTTGTGATTGAGCGTATGAGAATTATTTAAAAATTTGGTAATTTTAATCCCACTTTTTTCATCAAAATAAACACTTTCCATACTAAATTTAGCTTTACTTGCTAAATGGTCGTTAAGTTTTTCATCATTTCTTTGTATAAGTTTGTTTGTCGTATCATTTGTAAGCCTTATACAATAGCTATTTATACCCCCCCCCCCCCCCATTTTAGCAATTTTGACTAGATAATTTTGATTTGTCATACCGCCGATTTTTTCTATGCTAAATATCTCTTTTTTTGAGATTTTAAAAATTTGAGTGAAGATATTTTCTATTTTTTGTGTATTTACGGACATTTTATGCCTTTAGATTCGTTAGCAATTTCTTCTAATTTTTCAAGCACTTTTTTGATAATCCAATCAGGTGTGCTAGCTCCAGCACTTACTCCACAATGCTTTTTGTCCTTAAACCACTCCGCTTTTAATTCTTCTTGAGTTTCGATTAAATAGCTATTTTCGCAATGTTGTTTAGCGATGAGAAAAAGTTGCTTGGTGTTGGCTGAGTTTTTGCCTCCTACAACTACCATCACATCACTTTTTTGAGAGAGTTCTAAAATGGCTTCTTGATTTTTAAAAGTTGCATCACAAATGGTGTTAAATACCCTAACTTCTTTGCATTTAAGCATTAAATAATTGACGATTTTCATAAAATTTTCCACTTTTTTTGTGGTTTGAGAAACGACAGCGATTTTATTAGGTAGTTTGATGTTGTATAATTCTTTTTCATCTAAAATCACATAAGCTTTCGTGCTAACATAGCTTTTTACACCCTTAACTTCAGGATGATTTTCATCACCAAAAATAACGACCTCATAGCCCTCATCGCTCATTTTTTCGCAAAGTTGTTGAGGTTTTGTTACAAAGGGGCAGGTGGCATCATAAATTTCTATATTTTTTCTCTTAAGTAGGGCTAAATCTTGTTTAGTAATGCCGTGAGTTCTTATAATAGCCTTTTTTTCATTACTTAGGTCATTGATACTTTGAAGAGTTTTGACATTAAAATCATTTTGTAAGCGTGAAATTTCTTCATTATTGTGAATAAGAGGACCTATACTAGCGGCGTTTTTAATTTGTTCAGCTTTTTTAATGGCTCTTTTTACACCAAAACAAAAGCCATAATTTTTTGCCAATTCAATAATCAATTTGCACCCCCAAATTTTCGAGTATGGTTGTAAAATTAGGAAAAGAAGTGGCAATGCAAGAATAATCATCTATCTCCATAGAGCAAACTAAACCCAAAATCGCAAAACTCATAGCAATACGGTGATCGCCAAAGCTTTCTATGTAAGCAGATTTTGGTGTGCCACCTGTGATTTTAAAACCATCTTCTAGCTCTTCTGCTTTGATGCCGCACTTTTGTAAATTTGTAACCATAGCTTTGATTCTATCGCTTTCTTTAACGCGAAGTTCTTTGGCATTTTTTAATAAACTTGTGCCATTTGCAAGAGCAAAAGCTATGGCAAGAGCTGGAGCTTCATCGATAAGCCAAGAGATGTTTTCACTTATTTCTACTGCTTGTAATTTGCTACTTGAGGCGTAAATTGTCCCTATTTTTTCAAAATTTTCTTCGTCAAAATGGTAAGAAATGTTTGCTCCCATTTTTTCCAAAATCTTATAAGCCTCGATTCTTGTAGGGTTTAAAAGCACATTTTTGATACAAATTTGCGAATTAGGCAAGATAAGTGCGGCAAGAATAAAATAAAATACCGAAGAAGGATCGTTTGGTATGGTGATATTAAGTGGCTTTAAAGGCTTTTGAAGAGGAGAAATTTCAAGGCTTGTCCCTTGAATTTTTAGTGGTGCTTCCATAAAAGTCAGCATATTTTCGCTGTGATTGCGACTTAAAAAGCTTTCTTTAAAAAAACTTACCTTATCAGCTCTAAAGCCCGCTAAAATCATCGCTGTTTTAACTTGAGCTGAGGAAATTTCACTAGTATAATTAAAACTTTTGAGCTTCTGTCCTTCAATGCAAAGCGGAGCAAAATTTGCCTCCTCTCTTCCCATAATTTTAGCTCCTATTTTTTTTAAAGGCTCACAAATGCGTTTCATAGGTCTTTTGTTTAGATACTTATCTCCACTTAAAACGAAAAATCCCTCAATCCCAGCTAAAAAACCTATCATTAAACGCATAGCTGTGCCAGAATTTCCACATTCTAAAATGCAAGGAGGTTCATTGATTTTAGCACTAGGACTAATGCAAACTTCACTGCCATTTCTTTCGACTTTAGCGCCTAAATTTTCAATGATTTTGAGTGTATTTAGCGTATCTTCTGCTAAAAGATAATTTTTCGCCCTACTAGTTTTATCGCTTAAAAGTGCAAAAATGGCAAATCTGTGGCTAATGCTCTTATCTGTGGCGATGTCCTCTAACTCCGCTTTAAAGCCTTTGTTAAGAGCTTTTATTTTCATCTTAGTTTCAGTCCTAGTTCTTGGAGTGCTTTTAAAATGGTATCTAAACACGCATTGACTTCTTTATCCTCTAAGGTTTTTTCAAGAGATTTAAAATTAAAATTTAAGGTTAAGCTATATGAGTCTTTTAAATTTTCATCGCTGTAAATATCAATGAGTCTAAAATTTTCTAAAAGGTCAAGATTAAGTTTTTTTATAGTTTCTTTTATGGTTTCATAAGAGAAATTTTTAGGCACAAGTATGCTTAAATCCCTACTAACTTTTGGGAATTTAGAATAAGGCTTCGCGGTTTTTATCTCATTTTTTAAAAGTGCCAAATTAAGCTCACAAACATAAGTCTTAGGTAAATCTTTTTGCTCCTCTAAGTTTAAATGCACTCTTCCTAGAAAGCCTATGATTTGATTATTTTTATAAATATAAGCTTGCTCATACGGGCTTAAAAAGCTAAAATTTGAATTTTTAAGCTCAAATGCACCTAAAATATTTCTCATATCCAAAAGAAAATCATAAAAATTTACTAAAGTAGGCTTGGCTTTATTAGAAATTTTAGCCTCTTCTTTAAAGCCACTATGGATAAAGGCTAGATGATGAAGCTCTTCATTTTTGGCGTTAAAAACCGCCCCACTTTGAAAGAGTTTGATGATTTTTTGTGAATTTTTCGCATTAAGACTTGCGGCGTTTAAAAGCTGGTTTAAAAGTGTGGAGCGTAGAGTGTTTAATTCTTCTGTTATGGGATTGATTAGTTTTAAATTTAATTTCCCAAAACCAAAAGCCTCAAGCTCTTTTTCATTATCCAAAACATAGTGTAGGCTTTCAAAATACCCGTTATTTACTGCGCTTTGGCGTAAATCCAGAAGCTTTTTGTAATCCTTATAAGTTTCGTTAAGATGATTTTTTTCTACAAATTCCAAACCTTTTGAGGCGATATTATCTATACCTATGATACGCACAATTTCTTCGCAAATATCAAAGATATTTTTAATATCACTGCGGTGTAATGGAACTTTAACATTGATTAGTCCATCGTTTGTGAGCAGAAGTTCAAAACCTAGTTTTTTAAGAATTTTTAAAATTTCATCTTTGTCGATACTTTGTCCTATGGTGTTATTAATGGTTTCTATGCTAACAGCTATAATTTGCTCTTTTTTATAATCTAGAACTTGTTGGGAAGAGCTATAAATCATAACACTTGGAATTTTTGCAATTTGTTGTAGTAAAAAGTCCATTCCTACATTTAGCTTAGGTTCGCTACCTCTAAAACTTCTATAAAATGTTTTTTCATCGATTTCTTTATATTTATTTTTACTTTGTGCGATGATGCTAGGCTCAGTGTAATGCGCCTCTAAAATAATCAGTTTTGTATTTTCATCGCATTTTATTTTTTTATTTTGATAAATTCCACTAATGCTTAAAAATTCTTCCTGACAACTAATTTTGCTTTCGCCTTGTGTCTCTTTGCTGAGGGTAAAATTTAGCTCATCATTGCTTTTTTCAAGCTTATCAAAATCATAAGCATTAAATAAAACTCCCGTTGAGTGTGTGGCGTAATTGAGTAAATTTTCTATGGAATTTTGACTTAAAAGTTCGGCTTGTGCGAGCCTTAGATTGATTAAGAGTTTATTATGTAATTCCTCCTTAAGCTCGAAAGCTCTATACATAAGGAGGCTATTAAGATCTCTAGTTACACCAAGTCTTAAAATGCGTCCTATGCCGAGTGCATTTTCGCTTTCTTTAAATTCTTTTTTTTCATTTAGGTCAAGTTCTAAAGCTACGGCTAAATCTCTAGCCACACCATAAACACTAAGGCAATCGCCTCTATTTGGCGTTAGTTCGATTTCTATGAATTCATCGTTAAAAATATCATAGCTATTTAATTCTCTACCTAGCTCAAGCTCACCTATGCTCTCATCTAAAACCAAAATTCCATCATTTGTTTTGCCAAAGCCAAGCTCAACGCTAGAGCAAAGCATACCATTAGATTCTACGCCTCTTAATTTTGCCTTTTTAATTTCTAAGCCATTTGGCATTTTAGCACCATTTAAAGCTACGGCGACAAATTGATTTTGTGCGACATTAGCCGCCCCACAGACGATTTGTAAAATTTCTGTGCCAATATCGACCTTACAAACGCTTAATTTTTCGGCATTTTCGTGCTTGAATTTTTCTATGACTTGACCCACGACTACATTATTTGGAGCTTTTAAACTATAAGCTTTATCGACTTCTAAACCTATGGAATTTAGGGTTTTGACTAAAAGCTCTAAGTTTTTATCGTCAATATTAACCCACTCGCTCAACCAAGTTCTTGTAATTATCATCGAAATTGCTCCAATAATCTTAAGTCGCCCTCATATAAAGAGCGTAAATCTGGGATTTGGTGTAAAAGCATAGCAAAACGCTCTACTCCAAGTCCAAAAGCATAACCGCTAACATTTTTATAATCAACAAAATGATAGACATTAGGATCGACCACCCCACAGCCCATCACTTCAAGCCAAGTTGTGTTTTTACATACTCTACATCCACAGCCCTTACAAAAAACACAGCTAATATCTACTTCAGCAGAAGGTTCAGTGAAGGGAAAAAAACTAGGACGAAAACGCACTTTAACCTCACCAAACATATAACGCAAAAAATCCTCCAAAACGCTTTTTAAATTCGCAAAACTCACTTTTTGACCATTTTCTACCACTAAGCCTTCGATTTGATGAAACATAGGCGTATGTGTAAGGTCAAAATCTCTTCTAAAAACAGCCCCAGGTGCTATCATTCTAATAGGTGGTTTTTGCGAAAGCATAGTGCGAATTTGCACAGGAGATGTATGTGTGCGTAAAAGTCTTTCGTCATTAAAATAAAAAGTATCTTGCATATCTCTTGCGGGGTGAGATTTGGGTAAATTTAGGGCTTCAAAATTGTGAAAATCATCTTCAATCAATGGTCCTTTTTCTACGCTAAAATTCAGTGCCACAAAATATTCTATAATCTTATCCATAGTGCTTAAAACGGGATGTAATGCCCCTTTTTGGGTATTTTCATCAAAATAGCTAAAATGAAGGGCATCTTTTTGCATTTTTTCATTGACTTCAAGATTTTGCAGAATTTTTAATTTTTCATCAAAAGCTTTATTAAAATCTTCCTTTAAATTGTTAATTTTAGCCGCAAATTCTTTTTTTGCTTCTCCCTCTAAATCTTTAAGTTTGGCAAATTCTGCCGTTAGGACACCCTTTTTTCCAAGCACGGAAATTCTAAGATTTTCCAGTTTACTTAGCGTTTTAGCCTTTTGTATTTCATCGATGAATTTTTGCAATTTTTTTCCTTAACCACAATTTAAAGCCCTAATTTTACAAAAGTAAATTTAAAACTTTCTTTTAAGCCTATGAATTAAGTCAAAATTTGCTATGATTTACAAAAACGGAGTTAAAAATGCAAGATCTTTTAAAAATCGGTCGTTTTGAATTTCAAAGTCGTTTTATTTTGGGTTCGGGAAAGTATTCTTTAGAGCTGATTAATAGTGCGATTAAGGAGGCTAGAGCGGAGATAATTACCCTTGCTTTGCGTAGGGTTAATGCAAATGGCATAGAAAATATTTTAGATTTTATTCCTAAAAATATCACTTTTTTGCCTAATACTTCAGGTGCTAGAAACGCAGAGGAAGCTTTACGCATAGCAAGACTTGCTAGGGAGCTTTGCGGGGCGGAGTTGATTAAAATCGAGGTGATTAGAGATAGTAAATATTTGCTTCCTGATAATTATGAGAGCATTAAGGCGGTTGAGCTTTTAGCAAAGGACGGCTTTACTCCCCTGCCTTATATGAGTGCGGATTTGTATGTGGCTAGGGCTATGCAAGATGCAGGAGCTGCAGCTATTATGCCTTTAGCCGCACCCATAGGGAGTAATAAGGGCTTATGCGCTAGGGAATTTATCCAAATTTTGCTTAATGAAATAGACCTACCTATCATCGTTGATGCAGGGCTTGGCACTCCTGCTCAAGCGTGTGAGGCAATGCAAATGGGCGTTGCGGCTGTGATGTTAAATACGGCTTTAGCAGAGGCGAAAAATATACCTCTTATGGCAAGAGCTTTTGCTTTGGCTGTGGAGGCTGGTAGGGCTGGATATTTGGCTGGTTTGGCTAAGGAAAGTGAGGCTAGGGCTAGTTCACCGCTGACTGGATTTTTGAGAGATTGATAAAGGATAAAATTTGATTTTAGAATTTAATTTTACTTATTTAGCAAATAATGAAATTTTTGAGTATCTTTTGTGTTTTTATGCGAAAAATTATCATTTTGAATTTAAAAAAGAAAGGGAAAATTATACGCTTAAAATAAGTGGCGAAGAAGAGGAATTAAAGGAATTTTGCAACACTTTATCTAAGATGAGTTATAGTGTGTTTTTAAAGGATTTTGAGGTCAAAGCAGCAAGTGATTTAAACTTTTTAAAAAGTGAGGAAGGGGAGTGTGAAAAATATCCGCTTTTAACGCACTTAAATGCTAAGGCTTATCAAGAAAATTCCATTTTGATAGAAAATGAATGGGGTATTTTCTGCGAAAGTGAGCTAAAAATAAATGATATTTTTGTCAAAATCACTAAGGAAAATTTCAATACCTTTTTGGAAGAAAGTTTAAAAAAATTAAAAAATAATGAGGCGATTTATCTTAAAAATCATAGAGGAATTTATGAGATTAGCCCTTTTTGTGGGGAATTTAATGGGGATTTTTTAATGCCTTTAAAGGCAGATTTTTTACGCTCCATTTTTGTGTGTAATGACCAAATTTTAAAGCTTTTGGCAAGTGTGGAAAAGCCTCTTTTAAGTCTTAAAATTAGTGCGGTTTTTAGGCAAAATCATCATTTAATTTTTAATGAATTTAAGGTGAAATTAGCCGATGATCTTTTTTTATATGCTTTGGGGCTTAAATTTGAGGATAGCCACTTTTTAAGTTTTAAAAAATTGCAAAGCTTTAATGAAGAATTTGAGCTTTTAAATTTCGAAGATAGGCTTGTGGTTTTGCGAGGTTTTGATTTTATAGCTAAGAGGGCTAAAGAGCTTATTTTTTCTAAAGAAGATAAAAATATGGCAAGGCTTTCTTATCTTGCGAGTTTAAGAGGTGAAAGGGCTTTGATTTTAGAGCTTAGTGAAGATTATGAGGATATTTTGCTTTTGAATAGGGAGCTTAATTTGCTTCAATTAAAATTGCCAAAACACACTAAAGAACTTTATGAAGAAATAAGAAAAGATGAAACGGGTGCTAGACTTTTGACAAATTTTCAAAAGGAATTTGCCTTGCTTGATGAAGCCTTAGAGATACAAAATAATTTCTTCTCGCTTTTTGGAATTTTAGGGCGTATTTTGGATTTAAATTCTAACTTAAAAGAAGCGGCTTTCGCACTTTTAGCTTTGGCTGATAATGCTAAAATTCCGCGTGGTGTTAAGATAGATTATCGTTTAAAGGAAAATAAGGAATTTGATTATACAAGAACGCTAAGAAGTGCGATGAGTTTTATGTTAGCAGGAGTTGAGAAAAATAATATTGCTTACGGAGCTGTGGAGAGTTTGGGCTATTTTTTACGCGATACTTACGATGATTTAAGAGATAAAAAGCAAGTGGATGAAGCTCTTATTAGCGGTTCGCTTTTTTCTCATAAATCCTTACTTAAAATCACTTTAAAACACCTTAAAAACTCAAATTTAAGCGATGTGCCACTTTACATATAAAATAGAGCTTTTAGGACTCGTTCAAGGCGTAGGAATGCGTCCTTTTATCTACACTCTTGCTCTTAAACTTGGGCTTAAGGGCGAGGTTTTTAATGATGGTTTTGGTGTGCAAATCAAACTTAATGCCACCAAAAATTCCCTTAAATGCTTTTTGAAGCTTTTAAGGCAGGATTTACCGCCACTTGCTAGGATAGATACACTTAAAATTAGTCAGCAAGATACTGAAAATTTTAGTGAATTTCGCATTATAAATTCTAAGCAAAGCCCTAAAAAATCCCCACTTTTAAGCGATTTTAGTCTTTGCTTGGAGTGTAAAAAAGAATTTTATGATGTTACAAATCCGCGTTATCTTTATCCTTTTATCACTTGCACGCATTGTGGTCCTAGATTTTCCATTATAAAAAATTTACCTTATGATAGAAAAAACACTTCAATGTGTCATTTTGAGATGTGTGCGTCTTGTCAAAATGAATACGAAAACCCGTCCAATAGACGCTTTCACGCCCAGCCTATAAGCTGTCCTAAATGTGCGATTAATGTTTTTTTAAAGGATAAAAATGGCAATTTTTTAGCCTATCAAAATGAGGCTTTTAAGCTTTGTGCCAAGCTATTAAAAGAGGGAAAAATTATAGCAATTAAGGGCTTAGGAGGCTTTCACCTTATGTGTGATGCCTTAAACGAAAACGCCTTAAAAGCTCTAAGAATGCGGAAGAATCGTCCCTTAAAGCCCTTTGCCTTAATGTGTAGAAATTTAGAAGAAGCTCAAAATTTGGCTTATATCGATGAAAATGAGGCAAATTTGCTTGAAAGTAGAGTTGCTCCCATAGTGCTTTTAAAGGCTAAAAAAAACTTTCCTTTAATCGCACCAAATGTTGATAAAATAGGTATTTTCTTAGCTTACACTCCCCTACATCTTTTATTGTTTGAATATTTTGATGGAATTTTAGTGGCTACAAGCGCGAATTTAAGTGGAGAGAGCATTATTTATGAGGAAAATAGTTTGCGTCAAAAGCTGGGGGAAGTTTTTGATTATTATTTAGATTACGAAAGAGAAATTGTAAATTCAAGCGATGATAGCATAGCACAAGTAATTAATGGTAAAACAATGTATCTTCGCACTTCAAGGGCTTTAAATCCAAAATATTTAAATCTCAATTTTAGCAAGAGAAAAAAGCCCTTACTTGCACTTGGAGCCGAGCTTAAAAATGAATTTGTGATTTTTTATGAAAATAAGCTTTTGATAAGCCCTTACATAGGCGATTTAAAAAGTCTTGATGTAAGAGAGCGTTTTGAGAAGCTTTTGAGCTTTTTTAAGGAGCTTTATGGCTTGGAATTTGAGGAGCTTTTGTGTGATAAACATCCGCATTTTGATTATGTTAGGGATTTTAAAGGTTTAATAAAACACCCAATTTCACATCACTATGCCCATTTTTGTGCGGCTTATTTTGAGGGAGCTTTTAAAAAAAGAACATTAGGTTTTATTTTTGATGGCACAGGTTATGGTGATGATGGAAGAATTTGGGGTGGCGAAATTTTAAGAGGAGATTTAAAGAGCTATGAGAGAGTGGGGCATTTTGAAAGCTTTAAGCTTATTAATAGCGATGTGAAAAATATCCGTAATTTAGCCTTAAGTGTGCTTTTGCATTATGATTTAAAAGAAGAAGCGACTGAATTTTTAAGTAAAATACCAAGTATTAAGCTTAGAAATTTGGAAAAAATTTATGAAAATTCCACGCTTTATACAAGTTCTTTAGGGCGTATTATTGATGCGTTTGGAAGCATTGTTTTTGACCTTACACGCTCTTCTTACGAGGCACAAATTGGGCTAATGTGCGAGAAAATGTATGATGATAGATTAAATTTTTCCTACAAACTTCGATTTAAAAACGGACAAATTGATTTTAGGGAAGTGTTTTTGGGTGCTTTAAAAGATGAAGCAAGTAGAGCGGTAACGGGTTTTTTTAATGGCTTGGCGAATTTTATGCTTGAGTTTAGCGAGGGCGAAAGAGTGCTTTTGAGTGGGGGTGTTTTTCAAAATAAAACTTTGCTTAAAATTTTGCACAAAAAAGGACTTGATTATTTTGTCCCTTTGGAATTTCCTTGTAATGACAGCTCCATAGCACTTGGACAAATGGTGCATTTTTTAAAATGTGCTAAGGATTAAATAAATTATTGTTTAATTTCATTTAGATTTATCGAGGAGAGAAAATGAGAGCATTATTAAGCGTTAGCGATAAAGAGGGCATAGTCGAATTTGCTAAAGAGCTTGAGAATTTGGGCTTTGAATTACTTTCTACGGGCGGAACTTATAGACTTTTAAAAGAAAATAATTTAAGCGTGGTGGAAGTGAGTGAATTTACAAATAGCCCCGAGCTTTTCGAGGGTAGGGTAAAAACCTTACATCCTAAAATTCACGGCGGAATTTTACATAAAAGAAGAGACGAAAATCATAAAAAACAAGCTAAAGATAATGGAATTTTAGGCATTGATTTAGTTTGTGTGAATCTGTATCCTTTTAAAAAAACGACCATTATGAGCGATGATTTTGATGAAATTATTGAAAATATCGACATAGGCGGACCTGCGATGATAAGAAGTGCAGCGAAAAATTATAAAGATGTTTTAGTCGTTTGCGATGTGGTGGCTTATCAAAGTGTGATTGAGGCTTTAAAAAATGGAAAAAATGATGAGAATTTTCGCTTAAACTTGATGATAAAAGCTTATGAGCATACAGCAAATTACGATTCTTACATAGCAAATTATATGAACGAGCGTTTTAATGGGGGCTTTGGAGAGCATAAATTTATTGTGGGGCAAAGGGTTTTTGATACAAAATACGGGGAAAATCCACATCAAAAAGGTGCTTTATATGAATTTGACGCCTTTTTTAGCACACATTTTAAGGCTTTAAAAGGCGAGGCAAGTTTTAATAATTTAACGGATATCAATGCTGCTGTTAGTCTTGCTGCAAGTTTTGGAAAAGCTCCTGCTGTGGCGATTATTAAGCACGGGAATCCTTGTGGCTTTGCCTTAAAAGATAGTTTGCTTGAAAGTTATATTGAGGCTTTAAAATGTGATAGTGTGAGTGCTTATGGGGGCGTTGTAGCGATAAATGGAAAGCTTGATAAGACTTTAGCAGAAAAAATTAATGAAATTTATGTTGAGCTTATCATCGCGGCTAATGTCGATGAGGAGGCTTTGGCTGTTTTTGAGACGAAGAAGAGGATTAAGATTTTTACGCAGGAAAGCCCTTATTTGCTAAGAAATTATGATAAATTTGACTTTAAGCATATTGATGGAGGTTTTGTATATCAAAATAGCGATGAAATCCGTGAAGACGAGCTTTTAAAGGCTAAATGCGTAAGTGAAAAGTGTGCGAGTAAGGACGAGTTAAAAGATTTGGAAATCGCACTTAGGGTCGCTGCCTTAACAAAATCTAACAATGTCGCCTATGTGAAAAACGGCGCACTTGTTGCCATAGGTATGGGTATGACAAGTCGTATTGATGCGGCTAAGGCTGCGATTCGTAAGGCTTGTGAGATGGGGCTTGACTTAAGAGGGTGTGTTTTAGCGAGTGAAGCGTTTTTCCCATTTAGAGATAGCATTGATGAGGCGGCAAAAGTGGGCGTGAAAGCCATAGTGCAGCCTGGAGGCAGCATAAGAGATGATGAGGTAGTTCAGGCGGCTAATGAATATGGCATAGCCTTGTATTTAACGGGAATAAGGCATTTTTTACATTAATAAATTTCGAGTAAATCATTTATAATTTAACTCATTTTAAATAAATAATAAACTTAGTCTTAGGAGTTTATATGTTTAAAAGCATAGGTTTTAAGGTTTCTGCGACGATTTTTTCGATTTTGCTTATTAGCTTTGTGGTTGTATGGTTTGTCTTAAATTTAGATTTTAAAAATACTGCGGACAAAATGGGGCGAGAGAATTTGGACACCATAAGCACTTCGGTTTTTCAAACTATGCGTATGGCTATGAATTTGGGCGATCCTGAAAAAATTAAAGAAGCTATCGAAGATGCGAGGAGCATTAAGGGCATTAGCGATATTTACATTTATCCTTCAAAAGACACCATTGAGCTTTTTGAAATGAAAAATCCACAAATTACAAAAGATAGTCTTATCTTAGAGCAGTTTGATAAGCCCGAAATTAAAACCTTAGAGCAAATGTATAATGAAACCCCATCTTTAAGACTCATACGCCCTTTGATTGCCGATGATTCTTGTGTGGCTTGCCACGCAAATGCTAAAAATGGTAGCGTTTTGGGGGTTATGGATGTGTATCATTCCTTGCAAAGTGTGCAAGATGATATAGCAAGCACAAGTAGGTCTTATATTGTAATCTTTAGTCTCGCCTTGCTTTTTACTCTCATCATCGTTCTTTTGGTGCTTAAAAGAGTTGTGGGAAGTCCCGTTTTAGAGCTTTTAAAACACGCAAAAGAATTAGCTCAAGGCACGGGCGATTTGCGTGCAAGAATTAGGGTTAAGGGTCAAGATGAAATTTCACAAGCTTGTAACTATATCAATCAATTCATAGAAAAAACGCAAAATGCCGTAATCTCCACAGGAGTAAGCGTCAAAAAGGTCGAAGATCAAACAGGTGTTTTAAGCTCAAATGCGACTAGTTTAAATGAAATCACTATGAAAAGTCACCATAAAACTAATGAAAGTTTTGACTTAAGCAATAGCATAGGATCAGAATTGACCGAGCTTGCTTCACTTTCTAGCGAGGCAAATGTGGCAAATGATAAATCTTATACCTTGCTTGAGGAAATGCTAAACTCTCTTTTTAATGTGGCTCAAAAGGTTAATGGTGTCGCTACAAATGAAAATGAACTTGCCAAAAAAGTTGAAAATATGGTTAAGCAAGCACACAATATACAAAAAGCTACGACAATGATGGACGAAATAGCTGACAAGACAAATTTACTTTCTTTAAATGCTGGTATTGAGGCGGCTAGAGCTGGGACATTTGGGCGTGGCTTTTCTGTCATCGCGGAGGATATTAGAAATTTAGCGCAAAGCAGTGAGGAATTTTTAGGAAGCGTTGCGCAAATTACCAAGGAGCTTTTAGAAAGCATACAAGATGTAAGTAATGAGCTTAGAGAAAATGCTCACAGCGTTCAATCTTTAAATGAAAATGCAAATTTGCTTGTAAATTCCGCAAATGAAGTTAAAATTTGTAATCAAGAAGCTAAAAATTTGGTAATTCAATGCACACAAAAAATTAAAATTTCTCAAGAAAATATTCAAAAACTTCTTTATTTCTATGCAAGAAACCGTGGAAGTAAGTGAAAAAAATGAGGAGATTGCCAAAATTCTTTTACAAATTTCTAATGAGTTAAAAATAGTGTGTAATAATTTAGAAGTTCAAATCAATCAATTTCAAGTTTAAAGGAGAGTATATGAAAAAAATTTGTGTTGCCTTAGCAAGTTTAGCGTTTTTTATAGGCTGTGCAAGTCATAATACGACAAATCAAACAGAAGGAGAAGTTATGAAAACTCTTTCTTTGGAAGGTCAAAATTTAAAAATAGAAAAGATTGTAATCGGTGGAAAAAGCTTCAATCCTGAAAATATGGAAGAAAATCCTAATATAAGTTTTGATAAAGATAAATTTTATGGCTTTGCAGGATGCAATCGCTTTTTTGGAAATTATAAAAAGAAAGATATGAATATGCAAATTGATGGTGCTGCCTCAACGCAAATGCTTTGCCATCCTCAAAGTGTAATGGAATTTGAAAGTGCTTTTTTAATGAATTTTAAGGGAGATTTTAAAATTGTTAATGAGGGGAGTAAGATTATTTTAGAGGGCAATTTGGCAAAAATTTATCTTAAATAAGTGCCTTTTTAAAGGCACTTTAAAGCTCTAATTTTAAATCAAGAGCGTGTTGCCAAAAATTCACTTCCAAACGAACGACAGAGTGAAAAATTTCACTTAGTTTTGCAAATTTTTCTTGAGAAACGCTTTCTTCGTATGTGTTTAAAAATTCTTCAAATTCTTTAATTTCACTTTGAAAAGCCTCTCCACTATAAGTTAAAATCCACTCTTTATAGGGGTGATTTTCTAATTTTTTAACTCCTAAGTTTTCATAAATCTCTTTACCTATGTAACCGTAGCCTATCGCACAAGCACTAAGAGCGACCAAAAGATCTAAGTAGTCTCCACTTTGTCCCACGCTTAACATATAACGCGTATAGGCGATATTTGTCAAACTTTCATCTTTAACGCTTAATTTATCAGCATCGATGCCAAGCTTTAAAATGCTTTTATGTAGCTCAAGCTCTCCTTCAACAATATAATTTTGAAATTTCATAGCAAAACGAAGTTCTTTGGCATTATTTGCATTAAGAGCAAGTAGGGCATAGCATTTGGCATAATGAATAAGATAAATATAATCTTGTTTAAGATAAAATAAAAAATTTTCACTTTTTAAAGTGCCATTTTCTAATTGTTTTACGAAATCGTGGTGCAAATATGAATCCCAAATTTGAGAATTTTCCTTTAAGAGTTTTTGAAAAAGCATTTTTTATCCTTTAAAATTTGATATTTGTGTAAGTGTATTAAAAAACTATAAATAAATTTAAGTTTTTTATAGTAAAATGTCGCTTTATTTTTAACTTAAGGAGAAACAAATGGCAACATTTGATGATGTAAAAGCAGTGGTAATGGAGCAGTTAAGCATAGAAGCAGATGCTGTGAAAATGGAATCTAAAATTGTTGAGGACTTGGGTGCTGACTCTTTAGATGTTGTTGAGCTTGTGATGGCTTTGGAAGAAAAATTTGGTGTGCAAATTTCGGATAGTGATGCGGAGAAATTGGTTAAAATTGAGGATGTTGTTAATTATCTTGAAAATCTTAAAAAATAAAAGATACGCATAAGGAGCTTGTCTTGAAAAGGGTTGTGGTTACTGGCATTGGTATGATAAACGCTTTAGGCTTAGATAAGGAGAGTTCTTTTAAGGCGATTTGTGAGGGCAAAAGTGGAGTGGATAAAATCACGCTTTTTGATGCAAGTGAATTTCCCGTCCAAATTGCTGCGGAGGTTAAAAATTTTGACCCTTTAGATGTGGTAGATGGTAAGGAAGTTAAGAAAATCGACCGCTTTATACAGCTTGGACTTAAAGCCGCGAGAGAGGCAATGGAAGATGCAAATTTTGATGAAACTTTAGATAAAGAGGAATTTGGTGTCGTCTCTGCTGCTGGCATAGGTGGTTTGCCAAATATAGAGAAAAATTCTATCATTTGCGAGGAAAAGGGACCGCGTAAAATTTCTCCATTTTTTATCCCTTCAGCTCTTGTTAATATGCTAGGAGGCTTAGTATCTATAGAACACACCCTTAAAGGTCCTAATATTTCTTGCGTAACAGCATGTGCAGCTGGAACGCATGCTATAGGCGAAGCTTATAAAAGTATAGTTTTGGGCACAGCAGATAAAATGCTAGTAGTGGGAGCTGAAGCAGCCATTTGTCCGGTAGGCATAGGAGGCTTTGCTTCTATGAGGGCTTTATCGACTAGAAATGATGACCCCAAAAGAGCTTCACGCCCATTTGATAAAGAAAGAGATGGTTTTGTAATGGGTGAAGGTGCTGGTGCTTTAGTCTTTGAAGAATATGAGGCGGCAAAAAAACGCGGAGCAAAAATTTATGCCGAGCTTGTAGGGTTTGGAGAGAGTGCAGATGCGCATCATATCACCGCCCCAACTTTAGATGGTCCTTTAAGAGCTATGCGAAAGGCTTTAAAAATGGCGTCTGGAGTTAAGGTTGATTATATCAATGCTCACGGCACTTCAACCCCTGTTAATGATAAAAATGAAACTGCCGCTATAAGAGCAGTTTTTGGTGAAAATTTACCTTTTGTAAGCTCTACAAAAGGACAAATTGGACATTGTTTAGGTGCGGCAGGGGCTATTGAGGCAGTGATTTCTTTAATGGCTATGGAAAAAGGACTTATCCCTCCTACGATTAATCAAATTGAAAAAGATGAAGATTGCGATCTTGATTATGTGCCAAATGTTGCTAAAGAAGCGAAGCTTGATGTTGTGATGAGTAATTCTTTTGGCTTTGGCGGAACAAATGGCTGTGTAATTTTCAAAAGAGTGAATTAATATGGCTTTTTATTTAGATTTTGAGAAAAATATCCAGCAAATTGATGAAGATATTATAAATGCACAGATTAAAAGCGATTTTGAAGCTGTAGCCATTTTGAAAAAAAATCTTGAAAAAGAGATTTCTAAGACCTATAAAAATTTAAGCGACTTTCAACGCTTACAACTAGCAAGACACCCTGATAGACCTTATGCGCTTGATTATATTGACTTAATATTAAATAACAAATATGAAATTCACGGAGATAGAGCCTTTAGAAATGATCCTGCTATTGTCTGCTTTATGGGGTACTTGGGCGATAAAAAGCTTATTGTTATAGGAGAGCAAAAAGGACGCGGCACTAAGGATAAGATAGCAAGGAATTTTGGAATGCCACATCCTGAAGGATATAGAAAAGCCTTAAGGGTTGCCAAAATGGCGGAGAAATTTCAAATTCCCATTTTATTTCTTATTGATACTCCGGGGGCTTATCCTGGTATAGGCGCTGAAGAAAGGGGGCAAAGTGAAGCCATTGCAACGAACTTGTATGAGTTAAGCGATTTAAAAACCCCAACTATAGCCATAGTTATAGGTGAAGGAGGGAGTGGTGGAGCTTTAGCTATTGGCGTAGCAGATAAGCTTGCGATGATGAAAAATTCTGTTTTTTCTGTGATTTCTCCTGAGGGTTGTGCGGCGATACTTTGGAATGATCCTGCTAAGAGCGAAGCAGCAACTAAAGCTATGAAAGTAAGTGCCGATGATTTGAAGGCTCAAGGTTTAATTGATGATGTGATTGAAGAGCCTATAATGGGAGCGCATAGGGATAAAGAAAATACCGCTGTGGCTATTGCTGACTATGTTAAAAAAGCTTTAGATGAATTGGAAAATATCGACACAAGAGAACTTGTGGCAAATAGAATGCAAAAAATTCTTAAACTTGGAGCTTTTAAAGAAAATTCTTAAAGAATTTTCTTTATATTTATTTGATAATATGTCCTACAAATTTAGAAGCATTATCTATAATCAGCCTTCCCTTTCTAAAACCTAAACCACAACCCTCATAGGCAAAAAATACCCCAGCTTGATAATATTCATTTTCATTAGAATTTAACTCATAATATTGCTGATAAATCATTTTATTATTTCCATAAGGACCAATATTTTCTTGCAATTTTACATCATCTTTTACAATGCTAATATTCGCTCCTTCGCGTCCAAACATAGGTTTTCTTACAAAATCTTTCCCTTGCAAAGGCTCACAGGAGCTTTCTAAAAGTAGGGGATGATTTGGGTAAAGTTCCCATAAAATTTTCAAAATCCCTTTAGACTGAAATAATAGCGTATAGGCGGGATTTAAAATAATCGCTTTTTGATTACGCATTATTTGCGTTAAAAGCATAGCTAACTCACCTTCCTCAATGGCAATTTCTTCCCAAGGTATGAGCTTAAACCAGTATTCATAATTGACTCCATTTTTAAAAATGCCTTCTTCTCCAAATTCTACTTCATCAACATAGGCAAAATCACACTCAAAACCCGCATCCTTTGCTATATGTGCTAAAAGCTTAGTTGTAAGCTCTTCTTCTTTGTTTCCTGCTACGCTTGAAAAAAGAATTTTCCAGCCCCTATAATGCTCCTCAAATTCTTCCACGCTTTCATCAAGTGTAATAAGGCGTTTAAAATTATCCATCAAACTTTCATAAATGCTGTTAAATTGCAAATGCTCATCTAAATTATTTTGCTTAAGCATAGCCCATTGTAAAATGGCACTTTCAAAAAGTGAAGTTGGAGTGTCGGCATTAAATTCTATGAGTTTTATCGGCTTACCATCAAGCCCACCAGCAAAGTCAAAACGCCCATATAAATGCCAATGCACTTCATTTTCCCAGCTCATTTTAATAGCATCAATAAGATTAAAAGGTATGCCAAGCTCGTCAAATCTATCATTATCGATGACATTTTGTGCCGCTACAACAAACATATCATAAAGCTCATTAGCTGCTTCATAGTAGGCATTTGCTTCATTTTTACTAACGCAAATTAATTTATTATCTAAATAATCGCTCCCATCCTCATCTGTATGCCAAGAAAATCCTATGCTTTCAAGATAGTTTTTTTCTAATTTTTCTAGCGTTAAAAATTCCATTTTTACTCCTTTAAAAAAATAACGCTTACAAAGCGTTTTTTCGTTTGATTGCGGCGATAAGAAAATAAATTTTTTTCTTCAAAGCTGCAAATTTCTAAATCATTAATATTTTTTAGCCCCAAATTCCTCGCTTGCTCTTTCACAAGGGCTTTTAGATCAAGTTTATCATCTTTTAAAAAGGGGGCAAAATGCTTTTGCGTATAATCTAAAATTGTCCCACTAAGTTTATAATTTTTTTGGCAAATAGAGGGTAAGACAAAGAGGGTAAAATCTTCATTTTTAAGCGAAAAGTCAAGATTTTTAAAAAGATCTAAGGCTTCTTTTAGGATATTATTAAAAGTGCCTTCACGCCCAGAGTGTAAAGCTGCGATAAAACCTTTTTTATGATGTAAAATGAGGGGCAAACAATCCGCACTTAAAACACAAAGAGCGGTATTTTTTTCTTTTGTGATTAAGCCATCGCAAGAAAAATTGCGAAAATTTGCATCGTAAATTTCAACTCTATTAGAATGAATTTGATTCATAAAAACGCATTTTTTAATTTTTTCAAAGCCTAAGTGCTTAAATAAATTTTCCTGCCAAATTTTTGCTCTAAATTCGCTATAATCTTTATCGTAAGCACAAAAAATGCTTACTTTTTCATTATCTAATACAGATATGAAATTCGCTCGATCTCTTCCCACGAAAGCCCCCTTTTAGCTTGAAGTTGCGACCTTATATAGCGCGCAAGCAAGTCGCTTTCTATATGAATGCGTCTGCCTATTTTATATTCCTTAAAAAGCGTATCTTTAAGGCTTAGTGGTATAAGAGTGAGGCGAATTTGTGAAGTAAAAACTTCATTAATGGTAAGGCTCACTCCATCAACGCCTATACTGCCTTTATTTGCCATAAGTGGCATAAGATGAGAGGGCAAAGAGAGGTAAAAATCAAGCCCATTTTCATTAGGCACGATTTTTTCAAGCACTCCAAGTCCGTCAATATGTCCTTGCATTAAATGCCCATCAATGCGATCTTTATACCGCAAAGCAGGCTCTATATGCACCCTGTCTTTTAAATTTTCTAAGGCTAAATGCATTCTGCTTTCCTTAGAAAGTTCCAGCTCAAAGCCATCTTTTTGCACGCTAATCACGCTCAAACACGCTCCATTAATTGCTATGCTATCGCCTATTTTAGGACGATATTTGGCATTTAGGCTTAAGATATTGTTTTGATAAAATTTTACCTTAGCAATTTCTCTAATTAAGCCATTAAACACTATTGATCCTTTAAAAGTTTATTGAAAAGCTTATCGAGCCCTTCAGTAGCTTTTTGGGCGGGTTTTGTAGCCTCGTGTCCTAAAACCTTACCCAAAGACTTAATGACGCTTCCTGCATCAAGCTTGATTTTGGGATTTTGGCTTGTTCCTGTAATAAAACCTTTGAAATTCGCTCTATCAATTTTTGCGTCAAAAGGGATATTTAACGCCCCGCTTTTAGAATTTAAATTGCCTTTTTCTATGATGATATGTGAATTTGGTGCTTGCATATTGAGATTAAAATCAATATGTTCTTTATCAATATGTGCGTTGGCATGAGCGGTGTTAAACACTTCTTTTGTTACATCTTTTAGGGTGAGAATTTGCAAAGCTTTTGTAATGGCATTTTCTTTTAAATGACCTTCATTGATGTCAAGTTTAATGTCGCCTTTTTGATTTAAAAGATTGTAATTAACATTAGCATTTGCTCTTCCTTGATAAAGATCTATTATGTCTATACCTTTAGCTAAAGAAGAAAGATTAAGTTGATTAAGCGTAGCTTGAAATTGATTATTTTTAAGAGCGGCGTTTAACTTAGCTTCAAATAAATTTGCACTCGTAATCAAAGCGTCAATTCCTTTTTTATCAAAATTAAAATGTCCATCAAAATCTGCTTTTCCACTTAATTTTCTATCCACCAAAAAGCCAAGTTTGGAGAAATCGCTTAAATTTAATTTAAAGGTAGAATTTAAAGCCATATTATTTAAATCAAAACTTCCCTTTAGGCTTGGGACATTAGCAAGATTTGAATTTAAATTCGTGTCAAAATTGACAAGAGAATTATTAATATTTGCTTTAGCGCTTAAATCATAATTTGCATTATTTGGAAATTTGACTTCTAAAAGCTTAGAAAAAGTTGTGTGATTAAGCACTCCTTTGGCGTTTAAATTGACATTGCCATTTAGCTTTTTTAAATCAAGGCTTGTTAAAACGCCCTTAGCGTTTAATGTCCCACTTGCATAATTTGGCTGTCCTGCTATGATGAAAAGTTTGGCTAAGTCAAGTTTATCAATATCCAAATTGAGATTTTGCCCATTAGAATTTGCTTTTATGGTGCCTTCTGCTAAATTTACATTAGCGTCTAAATTTTGGATATTTGAGCCTTTGATTTGCGTTTTGGCATTGAGTGTAAGCTCACCTTGCAATTTTTGCCCAGCCATATTGTTAAATTTTGACAAATCTTCAATAAAGGCTTCGGTATTAAGTGCGAGTTCTGCATTATTTAAATCATAGCTTCCATTTAATTTTTTAATGTTAAGTAAGCTCGAGGCTAAAAGTGCATTATAATCAATCTTACCATTTTGAGCGTTTGCTGTGGCGTTGAGCTTAAAATTAGTTTGAGGGAATTCCAAATTTATAAGTTTTTTAAGCTCTTTTGGCTCTATTTTGCCATTATCAATACTAGCCTTTAAATCAAAATTTTTAAAGTCTAAACCCTTGCTGTTTAAATTTGCATTTAAACTACCATTTGCTAAAGCACCATAACCTGCAAGAGCAAGAATTTTTTCAAGCCTTACGGCGTTTAAAAGCACGGTCAAATGATTATTTTTAAGGTTAGCATTAAATTCGCCGCCAAGTCCGTCAAGTTTAGCTTCGAAGTTATTTAGGGTATTATTAACAAAGCTAAAATTGCCATTTAGATTTAAAGAGCCTTGAAGTTTAGTTTTTGTGAGACTTTCAAGTTTAGCTAAATCAGGGATTTGTAGTTTAAAATCCGTATTAAGGGTGTTGTTTGCTAAATTATAAAGCGTTTTTTGACTTGTAAGGCTTAAATAGCCATTTTGCGTTTGACTTGTAGCATAAATTTGATTTTCTTTTATGCTTGCCAAAATTTCACTTTTTAAATTAGAATTTGAAGGTAAATTAAGTCCAAAATCTTTTGCAATTTGTTTATAATTGACTGAATTCATATCAAGTTGTATGATAGCATTACCATCAGGTTTTAAATCCTTAGCAGTAATTTGAGCTAGGGCGTTTAATTCCCCACTCGCGTAAGGAGCTTGATTTAAGAAGCTTAAAAGCTCTTCAATTTTTAAATTTTTAGCGTCTAAATTAAGAGCGATAGGAGAAAAATGATAAATCCTTGTGTCAAAATTTAACTTTGAGCCAAATACCTCTCCTCTTCCTTTTGCATTAAAATCTTTGATAGAGCCTATTATATCGCCATTTAGCTCTAAATTTTCTTTTAAATTTAGATTGAGTGTTTTGGCGAGATTTTTATTTAAAGACAGAGCATAATCAAGCTCAAAACCAAGACTTAAGAGGCTTAAATTCCCTTCGATTTTAAGTTGAGCGATTTGATTTAAATTTGCTTCTAACTCCAAATAAGAGGGGCTTAAGCTAAAATGAGAGATGTTTAAATCGAGCCCAGAAAGTTCTTTAGCTTTAGTTTGAGCAAAATTAGCAACCAAACGATTACCAAAAGAACTAAAAGCTAAACCATAAATAGCGACAAAAAGCACCAAAAAAAGAGCTAAAAGTGCGTAAAGAATCTTTTTCATTTCTTATCCTTTAGTTTATTTTATAAATTATCTTTAGTCAATCAAGCTAAAGTTTTATAAATATTTTTATTCAGAGTATTGACAAAATTCATTTTTTTTAGTATGATTTTATCACTCAAAATTAAAGAGTGCTAAAAATCAATATTTTAAGGATGGACAAAATGAACTTTCAACCTTTAGGAAAACGCGTTTTAGTTAAACGAGTTGAAGAAACTAAAACTACCGCTTCAGGCATTATTATACCAGATAATGCTAAAGAAAAACCTTTGACGGGAGAAGTTGTCGCAGTAAGTAAAGAAGTAAGCGATATAACAAGTGGCGATAAAATCGTATTTGCCAAGTATGGTGGCACAGAGATTAAGCTAGATAATGGCGAATATTTGGTTTTGAATTTAGATGATGTTTTGGGAATTTTAAAATAAGGAGTAAAAAATGGCAAAAGAAATAATTTTTTCAGATGAGGCGAGAAATAAGCTTTATGAAGGCGTTAAAAAGCTCAATGACGCCGTAAAGGTTACAATGGGACCAAGGGGTAGAAATGTTTTAATTCAAAAAAGCTTTGGCGCACCAAGCATTACAAAAGACGGCGTGAGTGTGGCTAAGGAAGTTGAGCTTAAAGAAAATCTTGAAAATATGGGTGCTTCTTTAGTGCGTGAAGTGGCAAGTAAAACAGCCGACCAAGCAGGTGATGGCACGACAACAGCGACTGTTTTGGCACACGCTATTTTTAAAGAAGGCTTAAGAAATATCACAGCAGGAGCCAATCCCATCGAGGTTAAAAGAGGTATGGATAAAGCTTGTGAGGCTATTGTTGATGAGCTTAAAAAGCTTTCAAGGGAAGTTAAAGATAAAAAAGAAATCGCTCAAGTAGCGACAATTTCAGCAAATTCTGATGAAAAAATCGGTGCTTTAATAGCTGATGCTATGGAGAGAGTTGGAAAAGACGGCGTTATCACTGTGGAAGAGGCAAAGTCTATTAATGATGAATTAAGTGTTGTTGAGGGTATGCAATTTGATAGAGGTTATTTAAGCCCTTATTTTATCACTAATGCGGATAAAATGACCGCCGAGCTTTCCAATCCTTACATTTTGCTTTTTGATAAAAAAATCACAAGTTTAAAAGATTTATTGCCTATTTTAGAGCAAATTCAAAAGACAGGAAAACCGCTTTTAATCATCGCTGAAGACATCGAGGGCGAGGCTTTGGCAACTTTGGTTGTCAATAAATTAAGAGGAGTTTTAAATATTAGTGCTGTTAAGGCTCCGGGCTTTGGTGATAGAAGAAAGGCTATGCTTGAAGATATTGCTATTTTAACAGGTGGTGAAGTGATAGCTGAAGAGCTTGGAAGAACACTTGAAAGTGCAAGTATAGAAGATTTGGGACAAGCTTCTAGCGTGATTATCGATAAAGATAACACAACTATCGTTAATGGTGCTGGAGATAAAGCAAATATCGATGCAAGAGTCAATCAAATCAAGGCACAAATTGCCGAAACGACAAGCGATTATGATAGAGAAAAATTACAAGAAAGACTTGCGAAATTAAGCGGAGGCGTGGCGCTTATTAAAGTCGGTGCGGCAACTGAAACAGAAATGAAAGAGAAAAAAGACCGCGTAGATGATGCTTTAAGTGCGACAAAAGCGGCGGTTGAAGAAGGTATTGTCATCGGTGGTGGTGCGGCACTTATCAAGGCTAAATCTAAGATTAAGTTGAAATTAGAGGGTGATGAGGCTATTGGTGCGGCTATCGTGGAAAGAGCCTTAAGAGCGCCTTTAAGACAAATCGCAGAAAATGCGGGCTTTGATGCGGGAGTGGTTGTCAATAGCGTGGAAAATTGTAGTGATGAAAATTCCGGTTTTGACGCTGCTAAGGGCGAGTATGTGGATATGTTTAAAGCTGGGATTATTGACCCTGTGAAAGTGGAAAGAGTGGCTCTATTAAACGCTGTTTCTGTGGCTTCTATGCTATTAACGACTGAAGCGACAATTAGCGAGATTAAAGAAGATAAACCTGCTATGCCTGATATGAGTGCTATGGGCGGTATGGGAGGAATGGGCGGTATGATGTAATGCCTCCATTAAGCTCCTGCCCTCTTTTGAGGGCAAATTCTCTCATTTAAATTTCACTAACCCTTCTTTGTTACAATCCTTAAAAATCAAAAGGAAAATGATGGATTATCTTCCTCATATGCAAATTATTCAAAGCGATATTTTAGATAAAGTTATAAAAGAAATGCAAAGCTATGATGAAGCAAAATATCAAACCAACGATGTCATCAATGCTTTAAATTCTTCTTATCTTAATATAGAGCATTTAAAAGCCCTTTTAAGCACGGCTGCTGAGGAATTTATAGAGGATTTGGCTTTCAAAGCTTCAAAACTTAAACTTAAATATTTTGGTAATAATATTTCTTTATTTACCCCACTTTACTTGTCAAATTTTTGTAATTCTAAATGTGTGTATTGTGGCTTTCAAAAGGGCAATAAAATTACAAGAGCAAAATTAAGCGAAAAAGAAATTGAAGAGGAAATGCAAGCCATAGCTAAAAGCGGCTTGCAAGAAATTTTAATGCTAACGGGTGAGGGTAGAGAATTTGCAAGTGTAGAATACATCGCTAGAGCGTGTGAATTAGCAAGAAAATATTTTAAGGTCGTAGGCGTGGAAATTTACCCTATGAATGTTGATGAATATACCTTTTTACATAAAAGTGGCTGTGATTATGTAACAATTTTTCAAGAAACTTATAATGAAACTAAATATTCTAAAATTCATTTAGCTGGAGAAAAAAGTGTATTTAAATACCGCTTTTTTGGACAAGAAAGAGCGCTAATGGCTGGTATGAGAGGGGTGGCTTTTGGGGCTTTGCTTGGGATTGATGATTTTAGAAAAGACGCATTAGCTTGTGCGCTTCACGCACACTTTTTGCAGCAAAAATACCCCCACGCTGAATTTTCGCTTTCTATCCCACGCTTAAGACCTATTATTAATAATGCTAAAATTTCACCCAAAGATGTAAGCGAAAAAAGACTTCTGCAGGTTTTATGTGCTTATAGACTTTTTTTGCCCTTTGCACACATTAGCCTTTCAAGTCGTGAAAGGGTGGGCTTTAGAGATGAGGCTGTTAAACTTGGTGTGAGTAAGATGAGTGCGGGAGTTAGCGTGGGGATAGGGGAGCATTCTGGTGAAAAAAAGGGCGATGAGCAATTTGAAATCAGCGATGGTAGAAGCGTAGAGGAAATTTTAGAAAAGCTTAGAAATTTGGGACTTCAGCCCGTGATGAGTGATAGTATTTATGTGGGTTAGAAAAATCATCGCTATCAGCGATAGAGTTTTGGTGCAAGATGATTTTCTAAGACAGGTTGAAAAACTTGCAAAGGCTAAGATAGACGCTTTTGTGCTAAGGGAGAAAGATTTAAGTGAGTATGAATACTATGATTTGGCTAAAGAAGTTTTAAAAATTTGCACTAAATATAAAATCACTTGTTTTTTACACGGCTATTTAACACCCACCTTAAAGCTAGAGCATAAGTATTTTCAAGCCCCCTTAGCCTTACTTAGAAAAGAGTCCAATATAGCAAAATATTTTCACATTTTAGGCACTTCCGTTCATAGCAAAGAGGAGCTTTTGGAAGCGATTAATTATAAGGTAAATCACGCCTTTGTGGGACATATTTTCAAAAGTTCTTGTAAGCCAAATTTAAAGCCTTATGGAATAGAGCTTTTGAAAGATTTGTTGAGCTTTAGCTCTATACCACTTTATGCTATAGGTGGGATTAATGCTGAGAATATCAAGTTTTTTAAAAATATTAATATCGCTGGAGTCTGTATGAGAGAGGCATTAATGCGTGAGAGTAATCCTAAAAAATACCTCGCACTTTGCAAAAAGGAATTTCTATAAATTTCAAGTTTTTCTATGATATTTGTTTTAAGGATTTTATAATCCCACTTTTGTGGGATTGAATTTTAACAAGAATAGCAGGTTTTAAATTCATAAGCCGTAGGGCGTGCTTCCACAGGCCATACTTGAGTGGCAAATTTAAGATGTTGATAATCATCAATAAAAAGATCACTCATCACAGGTTTTAAAAAGCTATTGTAGCGGATAAGTGCTTCTAGACTTCCTCTTAAAGTGTGAGGAAGTTGTTCTATACCTTTTTCACGCACTTCATCTAGAGTTAAATCGAACAAATTCTCCTCCATAGGACCCACTGGGATATGCTTATTTTTAATCCCATCAAGTCCCGCCATCAAAAGCGAAACGAAAGCTAGATAAGGATTTGCCGTGCTATCTGGGAAGCGAATTTCAACGCGTGCAGAATTTTTCCCCATACCATAGGGGATACGACAACTTGCACTTCTGTTTTGACAAGAATAGGTTAAAATGCAAGGCGCTTCAAAGCCCGGAACTATCCTTTTGTAGGAATTTGAGCTAGGATTTGTAAAAGCGGCAACACTTCTTGCATTTTTGAGAATTCCTCCTATGTAATGGATAGCATCTTGGCTAAGTCCGCCGTATCCTTCTTTATCATAAAACAAATTCACGCCATTTTTCCATAGGCTCATATGCACATGCATACCACTGCCATTATCGCCATAAAGGGGTTTTGGCATAAAAGTGGCGGTTTTACCATTAAGATGGGCGACCATTTTAACGATATATTTGTAAATTTGCACATTGTCAGCTGCTTCGACTAAAGTGCCAAAATGAACGCCTATTTCAGCTTGTCCCTGTGCGACTTCGTGATGATGCACAAAAGTTTTAATGCCTACTTTTTCTAGAGTTTGCACCATTTCCGCTCTAATATCAACTAAAGAGTCAATAGGTGCGACTGGAAAATATCCGCCCTTATTTCTTGGACGATGTCCTGTATTGTAGCTATCGACAAATTCTTTATTATCGTTCCACTCACCCTCCTCAGTATCAACTTCATATTTGGAGCAGTTTGCATTATCTACGATTTTGACACTATCAAAGATAAAAAATTCATTTTCAGGTCCAAAATAAGCCATATCAGCTACACCACTTTCTTGTAAATAATTAAGTGCTTTTTTGGCTATGGAACGCGGACATTTTTCATACATTTGCCCCTTATAAATGTCATAAACATCACAAAAAACGATAATGGTCTGATCTGCTGTAAATGGGTCTAAAAAGGCACTTGGAGCGTCAGGTTTTAAGATCATATCCGATTTATCCACAGGCTGCCAACCCTTTAGCGAACTTCCATCAAATGGAATTCCTAGCTCAAAAGTTTCTTCGCTGATAGAGTGAAAATTATAAGTGATGTGATGCCAAACCCCTATTATATCGGTAAAGCGAAAATCCACAAACGCGACTTCATTTTCTTTGCAGTAAGTAAAAAATTCCTCGATATTATTGACAAATTTGCCCATATTTTCTCCTTAATTAAAATTGAATTGCAAAATTGTATCATAAAATTTTTAATTCAGTTTTAATTAAGATAATTTTTTTTATGAATTTGAAAATTTTATTTTTGCATAAAAATTTCATTTTTTGTCTTTTAGTTTTAATTTATTTGCATTATAATTTCAAAATAATTTTAATATTAAGGAAAAAAATGACTCAAGAAGAACTTGATGCCTTAATGAATGGCGATGTTGATATTGATTCGCCAAATTCGAGCGAAGAGCCTAGTGTGACTGAAGAGAGCGAAATTAGTGAAAATGGAGCTATAGTTGAAAATATGAAATCTACCGAGTATCAGCCAAATCCTAACATACTTTGGCCACCACCTCCACCAAATGCCGAGCATAAGGTCGTTCATCAGCTTGATGATGTTACAAAAGATAGCGAAGAAAAAGCCACTGAAATGATGGATAAGCTTGAAAGTATTAGTAATTTTTTCGCAGATTCTGAGACTTTGTTGAGTGATTTAAATCATGTTTTTGATAAAAATATCGATATTTTTACAAAACTAGCCGAGCGTTTTCCTAATGTCGAGAGTTTTAACGAAGCTTTGAAAATCAATAAAGATATTAAAGAAAAAACTAAAGAAATGGGTGAAAATTTGCAAAGCGGACAAGATGAAGTGATGATGGCTATGGATGCTATGCAGTATCAAGATATCCATAGGCAAAAAATCGAAAGAGTCATTAATGTAATGCGCGCGTTAAGTCGCTATATGAGTTCTTTATTTGAGGGTAAAATTGATGACAAAAAGCGCGTAAGTTCGGCTGTTCATATCGATGGCGATAGCACTGCAGATGTGGTAAGTAACGATGATATAGAGGCATTAATAGCGTCTTTAGGGCAGAAATGATAATACCTGAAATTGTTGCTCCAGCTGGAAATTTTACGAAACTTAAAATCGCTCTTGCTTATGGAGCTGATGCGGTTTATGCTGGAGTTAATAATTTTTCCTTGCGTTCAAGAACGGCGCGTGAATTTGATTATGAAAGTTTTGAAGAAGCGATTAATTACACGCACGCAAAAGGTAAGAAAATTTATGTAACGCTTAATGGCTTCCATTTAAGCGGACAAATTGAGGGGCTTAAAAGGCATATTTTAAAGCTTAAAGCTATGCGTCCTAATGCTTTTATTGTGGCAAGTGTAGGGGCTATGGCTTTGGTAAGAGAATTAGCCCCAGAAATTCCTCTGCATATCTCCACACAGGCTAATGTTTTAAATTATTTAGACGCTAAAGTTTATAAGCAAATGGGTGCAAAACGCGTAGTTATCGCTAGAGAGCTTGGTTTAAATGATGCGAAACTTTTAAAGCAAAATTGCGATATAGAATTAGAAGCCTTTGTGCATGGCTCAATGTGTTTTGCATATTCTGGACGATGTTTAATTAGCTCTGTGCAAAGCGGTAGAATGAGTAATCGTGGCTCTTGTGCGAATGATTGTCGTTTTTCTTACGAGCTTTTTGCTAAAAATAAAGAAAACGGCGTTTTATTTCGCTTAGAAGAAGATGAAAATGGAACGCATATTTTTAATTCTAAGGATTTAAATTTATGCTCTTATATCGAAAAAATTATGAAGGAAGATTGCATTAGTGCTTTTAAGATAGAGGGACGCACAAAAAGTGAGTATTATGTCGCACTTACTACACGCACTTATAAAATGGCAATCGAAGATGTTTTAAGGGGAGAATTTGATGCCTTAAAATATGAAAAAGAAATTCATACACTTAAAAACCGCGGTTTTACAGATGGCTATCTTATCTCGCGTCCTTTAGAAAAAGTTGATACACAAAATCACCTTACAAGCATAGAGGAGGGGACACATCAGGTGCAGGGTTTTGTGGAAAATGGTGAATTTTTTAAGTGTAAAGGGAAAGTTGTCTTAAATGAGTCTTATGAGATTTTAAGTCCTTTAAATTCTAAGATAGAGGTTTGTGAAAACGAGCTTGGAAAGGTTTATGAAAAAGAGGGCAAATTTTTTGTCGAATTTAAAAAAATGTTCAGTCAAAATAATAAAGAATACGCAGAAATTCACAGCGGTAATGAAAATGCCATTAAAATGCCAAATTTAGTGCCAGAGTTTAGTTTCTTAAGAAAGGAAATTGTATGAAATTTGTAGCGATATTAATGGGAAGCAAGAGTGATTATGAGATAATGAGCGAGGCGGCGAAAGTGCTTGAGGGCTTTAATGTTAAATATGAGCTTATCATCACTTCAGCTCATAGAAGTCCAAAAAGAACTAAAGAATACATTAAAGAAGCGGAGCAAAAGGGAGCTCAAGTTTTCATTGCGGCTGCGGGTATGGCAGCACACTTAGCAGGGGCGGTGGCAGCTTATACAACCAAGCCTGTTTTGGGAGTACCGATGAGTGGGGGAAATTTGGCAAGTATGGACTCTTTATTTTCTACCGTGCAAATGCCAAGTGGAATTCCTGTAGGAACTTTAGCCATAGGTAAGGCGGGAGCGATGAATGCGGCTTATTTGGCAGTTCAAATTTTGGCGATTGGGGACGAGGATTTAGCTAAGGCTCTCAAAGAAGAGCGTAGGGCGAAGGAAGAAAAGCTCATTAAAGATTCTAAAAGCGTAGAGGTGATTTTATAAATGCAAACTTATTTAGAATTAGACGAATTTTGCAAACTTGTGCATTTAAATGAAGATGTTGTAAAAGGGATGATGGCAAATGGTTCTTTAAATTTTAAAGAAGAGGATGACAAAATTTATATTGAAGCAAATCAAGGCACTTTTAGTGTCGTGCCAAGCGGAGCAAATCAAAATTCTATGGTTAATTCTATGACTTTAGCGGGAGAGAGTTTTGTAGAAAAAACCATAGGCACAATTTTAAATTTGCACGAAAAGGTTTTAGACGCTAAAGATGAGACTTTAGAAGCCTTAAAAAATGAAAATAAATTCTTAAGAGATGCGCTTTATTCTATGCAAGAGCTTTATGACGCAGATAGAAAAACTATAGAAACCTTAAATGAAGAATTAAAACACGCAAGAGAAGATGCGGAATTTATGAAAAGAAAATATAAATTAATGTGGAATAAAACCATAGAAATTTATGGCGACAAGGCTAAAGAAGAGGAAAAACCACAATGACTTTTTCGCAAATGATACTAAATTTACAAAATTTTTGGCAGGAAAATGGCTGTGCGATTATGCAGCCTTATGATATGCCAGCGGGAGCTGGGACTTTTCATCCTGCGACTTTTTTAAGAAGCTTAGGTAAAAAGCCTTGGGCTTGTGCTTATGTCGCACCAAGTAGAAGACCAACAGATGGGCGTTATGGAGAAAATCCTAACCGCTTAGGTGCTTATTATCAGTTTCAAGTTTTAATCAAACCAAGCCCTGATAATATCCAAGAGCTTTATTTAAAAAGCCTTGAAAATTTAGGTTTTGATTTAAAAAGCCACGACATACGCTTTGTGGAGGATAATTGGGAAAGTCCAAGTTTAGGGGCGTGGGGACTTGGCTGGGAAGTTTGGCTTGATGGTATGGAAGTTACGCAATTTACTTATTTTCAGCAAGTTGGTGGCATTGCTGTGGATTTGGTAAGTGCGGAGATAACCTACGGGCTTGAACGCCTTGCGATGTATTTGCAAAATGTTGAAAATGTCTATGATATAGTATGGAGTGAATTTAATGGGCAGCTCATCAAATACGCCGATGTGCATAAGCAAAGTGAGTATGAGTATAGCAAATATAATTTTGAAATAAGCAGTATAGAGCTTTTAAATTCGCAATTTCAAAATGCTTATAATGAGTGTAAAAACACGCTAGAGCAGGGTTTGGCTCTACCTGCGTATGATTATTGTATGTTGGCGGCTCACACCTTTAATCTTCTTGACGCAAGGGGAGCAATTTCTGTAGCAAAAAGACAAGATTATATGCTTAAAATTCGCGAACTTTCTAAGCACTGTGCTGAAATTTATAAGAAAAATTTAAATGAAACTGAGTGAAATTTATGCTTTTTTAAATGAGCTTAGCCCTTTTGAAAAGCAGGCTAGCTGGGATAATAGCGGACTTTTACTAGGAAATTTAGATGATGATATTTCCAAGCTTTATCTTAGTCTTGATGTAGATGAAAATTTGATTAAAAATGCGGAGGAAAATTCGCTTTTTATCACTCATCATCCTTTAATTTTTAAACCTTTGCGTAATTTAAGTGAAATGGCTTATCCTAAAAATTTGCTTAAAGAAATGATTAAGAAAAATATCGCTCTCATTTCTTTGCACACAAATTACGATTTAAGCCACCTTAATGTGTATTTTGTTAAGGAAATTTTGGGTTTTGAAAAATTTTTACAAGAAGATTTTTTAATTTATGTCGATGTCAATTTGAACTTTTATGAGCTTTGTGAAAGAGTAAAAAAAAGACTTAATTTAACAAATCTTAAAATGAGCTTTAGTGGCAAGGAAAAACTTGAGAAAATTGCCATTTGCACTGGTAGTGGGGGTGATTTAATCCCTAATGTAAAAGCGGATTGTTTTTTAAGCGGAGATTTTAAGTATCATCAAGCTTTTGAGGCTTTAAATAATCATTTAAGCTTGATTGAGCTTGGACATTATGAAAGTGAGCGTTATTTTAACGAAAGCCTAGCGAAATACTTGCAAAATTTGCCGCTAAAGGTTATAATGTCAGTTTCAAAAAATCCATTTCAATACTTTTAAGGAAAATTTAATGAATAAATATTTAGAGCAATTAGTTCATTTATCGCAAATAGACCAAGAAATTGATAGTTTCGAGCCTAAAATTAGTAGCGTAAGCAAAACTTTAAAAGATGCTGAAGCTAGGATAGCTAAGATGAACGAGGAACTTGTAGCTACTGATAAGGAGATTAAGGATATTGAAGCGCAAAAAGCACAAAATAATGCTCATATAGCGGAATTTTCAGCCAAGATTAAGGAGCTTGGTAAAAAAAGTGGTGCAGTTAAGACAGAAAAAGAAGCGAATGCCCTTAAAATAGAGGAAGATATCGCTAAAGAGCAGCTTGATGCGGCTAATGGTGAGATTGTGCGACTTGATAAAATTTTAGAAAATAAAGAGCATTTTAAGAAGGAATTGTTAGAAAGTAGAACCAAAGAAGAAGCGGATTTGGAGGGAATTAAAAAGGAAATTGATGTGCAAATTTCAAGCCTTGAAAAAGAAAGAATGATAATTTATAATAAAAAAACAAAGCTTGTAGGCGAGATGAATCAAAAGGTGCTTGGCTTTTATGAAAAAATTCGCAAATGGGCGAAAAATACTGCTGTTGTGCCTGTTAAAAAGCAAGCTTGTTATGGATGCTTTATGAAGATTTATGATAAGACTTATTTGGCTGTGATAAAGGGCGAAGAAATAGTAACTTGTCCGCATTGTGGTAGAATTTTATATAAAGAGCTTGAAGAAGCGAAAAAGAATTGATAATTGCCTACTATTTTCTCACTTGGGTGGCATTTTTTATAGGTGCTGTCCCTTTATTTTTTCTTTCATTTTTTAAAACAAAATATAAAAAAAGCTTAAAGGCGAGGTTTTTTCTTTATAAAAATTCTTGCCAAAAAGCTAGAGTGCATTTTCACGCTTGTTCTTTGGGAGAGGTTAGGAGTGTGGGGATTTTAAGTAAAAAATTTGATTCTAGAATAAGCGTCATTACTCAAACAGGTTTTGAAGAAGCTAAAAAATTTTGTAAAAAAGTGAATTTTTTAGCTTTTGAAAATTGGCTACCCTTTTGGTTTAAGCGTTGTGAAGTTTTAGTTATTTTTGAAGCTGAATACTGGCTAATGCTTGTTTTTATGGCGAAATTAAGAGGTGCTAGGGTGCTTTTGATTAACGCTAGAATTTCAAATCATTCTTATAAGGCTTATTTGCGTTTCGCTTTTTTTTACCGCTTGATTTTTTTTTACATTGACGAGGTTTTTGCTCAAAGCGCGAAAGATAAGCAAAGACTTGAGCAATTAGGCGCTAAAAATGTGAAAATTTTTAAGAACATTAAAGCAAATTTGGAAATTAAGCCTAGTAAGCATTATGCTAAATTAAAAGAAAGACTTATTATTTTTGCTAGCACACATCAAAACGAAGAAGAGCTTTTATTAAAAGCCATTTGTTTGCAAAAAGATGAAAAACTCATCATCGCTCCAAGACACCCAGAGCGTTTTTTGGAGGTCGAAAATTTATTGCAACACTATGTTTATGAAAAATTTTCAAATTTAAAAAAATGGGAAGATTTTAAGGGACAAATTTTATTGCTCGATGTTTTGGGAGAATTAATTAATTTTTATGCCATTAGTGATGTGGTCGTGCTTGGTGGTTCTTTTGTCGAGGGGATTGGGGGGCATAATCCCATTGAGGTGGCAAGTTTTAATAATGTTCTCATTACAGGTATTTTTATCCATAATCAAGAAAATTTATTTGCAGAAGTTGAAAATGTCAATTTTTGTGAGGATTTGACAAGTCTTAATTCTATGATACATCATTTAAATAAAAAAGCTAGAATCTCGCAAAATAAAGACTTAAGCATAATAGAAAATGCGATAGAGGAAGGGCTTAATGCAAGAAAAAGCTTATAAATTACTTGCTTTGCAAGAAAATATTTCAAATAGAGAAGCTAAGGATTTGATAGATAAGGGCTTGGTTTTTTCTCGCGGAAAAAAAATTGTCCTTGCTAGGGCTTTGATGAAAGAGGGAACGAAATTTAATTTGCTTAAGATGAAAAAGCCTCAAATTTTGTTTGAAGATGAGAAAATTTTAGCAATAAATAAGCCTTATTCTTACATTAGCGAGGAGTTAGAGAGTGAATTTAAGGCTAAACTTTTGAATAGATTGGATAAAGAAACAAGTGGGCTTATTTTGCTTTGTAAAAATGAAGATTTTAAAAAGCTTTGTATAGAGGAATTTAGGAAGCAAAGGGTTTATAAAAGCTATATAGCTGTGCTTGATGGCGTTTTGGCTGAGGAGCTTGTAGTCGATGAGCCTATACGCACACTCAAGGGTAAAAATGGCGCCTTTAGCAAAATTGCAAAAGAGGGGCAAAGTGCTTTAAGCATTATAAATCCTTTAATGATACAGGGTAAAAAAACTCTAGCAAAAATTTGTATTCAAACGGGCAGAACACATCAAATAAGAGTGCATACTGCTTTTGTTAAACATCCCATTATAGGTGATGAAAAGTATGGGAAAATAGCAGCAGATAGAATGTATTTGCATAGCTACGAGCTTAAAATTTTACACTATGAGTTTAAGGCTAATTTAGATGAAAGTTTCGCAAAATTTGGTTTTGAGCTAAAAAATTTGGAGTTTTAAAGCCATTTAAGCAAAAATTTTGTATAATTTCGATTTTATTTTATTAAGGAAAGGTTTTAGGGGTGTTTGAACTTGTCAGCGAGTCTTTTAAAGGTGCTGTAAATAAGCTTCGTTTTGTCGATGATGAAAAAGCCTTAAAAAATGCTTTAGAAACCCTTAAAAAATCCCTTCTAAAAGCTGATGTTCATCATAAAGTTACCAAAGAATTATTAAGCCTAATTGAAGATGATGTTAAGAAAAATGGCATAGGACAAAAGCAGTTTTTAGAGGCTATTAAGAAAAATTTAGAAGAAATTTTAAGCATTAGCGGTAAAAATCAAGGTTTTGTATTTTCCTCAAAGCCTCCAACAATCGTTTTAATGGTTGGTTTGCAAGGTGGCGGTAAAACGACAAGCACGATAAAATTAGCAAATTACCTTAAACTTCGCAATAAAAAAGTCCTCGTTGCAGCATGCGATTTGCAACGCTTGGCGGCTGTTGAGCAATTAAGGCAGCTTTGTGAGGCTAATGAAATTGAACTTTTTTACATAGAAAACGAAACGAACCCTATCAAAGTTGCAAGAGAAGCTTTGCAAAAGGCTAAGAGTGGTTTGTTTGATGTTTTACTTGTCGATACTGCTGGGCGTTTGGCTATTGATGAAGCTTTGATGAGCGAATTAAAGGAAGTTAAAACTAGCTTAAATCCTGATGAAATTTTTTATGTCGCTGATGCGATGAGCGGTCAAGATGGAGTCAAGACTGCATCAAGCTTTAATGAGGCTTTAGGACTTAGCGGAGTGATTTTATCTAAATTTGACGCAGATACTAAAGGTGGTGTGGCACTTGGCATAGCAAGGCAGGTAAATATTCCATTAAGATTTATAGGTGTGGGTGAAAAAGTCGCAGATTTGGAGATTTTTATCCCAGATAGGATCGTTGGTCGCATTATGGGTGAGGGCGATTTGGCAACTTTGGCAGAAAAAACTGCGGCGATTATTGACGAAAAGGAAGCAAAAAAATTAAATCAAAAAATTAAGAAAGGCGATTTTAATTTTAATGATTTTCTTACTCAAATGGAAAGTGTTAAAAAATTAGGCAGTATGAAATCACTCATTGGTATGATACCGGGACTTTCTAATGTGGCTTCTAGTGTGAAAGATTTAGACTTAGATAATTCTAAGGAAATTTTACATATCAAAGCGATGATTTCCTCTATGACTCCAAAAGAAAGGGAAAATCCTAGTCTTTTAAATAATGCTAGAAAACGCCGTATAGCAAGTGGTGCTGGACTTTCACAAGTGGAGGTTAATCGATTTTTAAAGCAATTTAGCAATGCGGCTAAATTAGCAAAGAAATTTTCAGGCAAAAAAGGAATGGATAGTTTGATGACTATGATGAATCAAGCACGCAGGCAGTTTTAAATTTCACTTATAAATACTAATTTTAGTATCTATAATTGATTTTTAATTTTTAAGGAGACACAATGACAGTGATTAGACTTACAAGAATGGGAAGAACGAAAAGACCTTTTTATCGTATAGTGGTAACTGATAGTAGAAAACGCCGTGATGGTGGTTGGATAGAGAGTGTAGGTTATTATAATCCTATGGTTGAACCTGAAGTTATTAAATTTGATGCGGAGCGTTTAGCTTATTGGAAGAGTGTGGGTGCTAAACTTAGCGATAAGGTCGCTTCTATTACAAGTAAATAATTATGGTTGAAGATTTTTTAAAAGAATATGCCAAACTTATTGCTGATTATCCTGAAAGAATTGATACGCAAAGGGTGGAAATAGAAGAAAATTTTGTCGAAATTTTTCTTTTTACAGATAAAAACGATACGGGTAAGCTTATAGGTAAAAATGGTAAAATGATTAATGCGATTAAAACGGTCATTTCAGCTTGCAAAAGTAAGGAGAATATTTCTTATCGTGTTACGGTAAAAGCCCTTGAGTAAATTTGTTTTAGTCGCTAAGATAGGTCGAAGTGTAGGACTAAGGGGCTATTTAAAATTGCATAATCTTAGCGACTTTCCTTCTCAGTTTCAAAAAAATCTCACTTTTTTTACCAAAAATAAAAGAGAACTTGTTATTAAAGATTATGATAAAAATCGTCAAAGTGTTTTATTTTACACCTACGAAAGTCTTGAGAAAGCTAAGGAGCTTGTTAATTTGGAGCTTTATCAAAGTATAGAAAAAACAAGAGAGCTTTGCAAATTAAAAAAAGATGAGTTTTTTTATTTTGATATTATAGGCTGTAAAGTAAGAGATGGGCAAATTATTTTAGGTCAAGTTCAAGATATTTTGGAAAGTGGAGGGGGATATTTGTTTGAGATTAAAAGCGATGAGAGATTGACGGCTCAAGGTTTTTCTAAGATTTTTTTTATTCCTTATATTGATAAATATATTTTGCAAATTGATATAGAAAAAAAGCAAATTTTATGCTCTAATGAAGCTTTTTATATTTTAGAAAATTCATGAAAATCACTTTTGTTTCTTTATTTCCTCATTTGTTAGAATTTTATTTTAAAGATTCCATCCTTGCTAGAGCATTAAATAAGGACATTTTTAGCCTTGATTTTCAAAATCCTAGAGCCTTTAGCAAAAATAAGTATAAAAAAGTTGATGATTATAAAATCGGTGGTGGAGCAGGACTTTTAATGCAAGTAGCTCCACTTTTTGAGTGCTTGGAGCAAATTCGTCAAAAAGAGAGCAATTCTCATTTTATATTTCTTAGCCCAAGTGCAAAAAATTTTAATCAAAAAGATGCTAAACGCCTTAGTCAAAAGTCAAATTTGGTTTTTGTTTGCGGTCGTTATGAGGGTATAGATGAGCGTGTGGTAGAGGAATTTGCAAATGAGCTTTTTAGTGTGGGAGATTTTATCTTGACGGGAGGAGAGCTTCCTGCTCTTTGTCTTTGTGATGCGATTTTACGCAATGTTAATGGAGTGCTTGGAAATTCACAAAGTTTAGAAGAAGAAAGTTTTGAAAATCATCTTTTAGAAGCTCCTTCTTTTGCTAAACCTCTAATTTTTGAGAAAAATTTGAAAAAATTTTATGCTAATTCAGTGTTTTTAAAGGGTAATCACGCTAAAATTGCGGCTTTAAAAAACACTTTAGCGTCTTGCAAGACAAAATTTTTTCGTCCCGATTTATTTTTGGAGCATGAACGCAGAATTTAAGGAAATACGATGAAAAACAAATATATAGAGCAGTTTGAGGCTAAACAAATTGAGGGTAAAAATGTGCCAGATTTTCGTGCTGGGGACACTTTAAAACTTGCTATCCGCATCAAAGAAGGCGATAAAACTAGAATTCAAAATTTTGAAGGAGTTTGCATTGCTAGAAGAGGAAGTGGAGTGAGTGAAACTTTTATGGTGCGTAAAATCGGTGCAAATAATGTGGGCGTTGAAAGAATTTTTCCTATTTATAGTGAAAGTTTAGAAAGCATTAGCGTTTTAAGACGCGGTCGCGTTCGTCGTGCAAGACTTTTTTATCTTAGAGATAGACGCGGTAAGGCTGCTCGTATTAAAGAGCTTAAAAAATAATTTCTACAAAGAGCTATTCTATGGCTCTTTTATTTATCTAAAGTGAGTTTGCAATGCAATGGAGGAGAGATTCTTGGAGAGCCTATCCCATTAAACAACATCCGGTTTATCCTTGTGAAAATACCTTAAAAGAAAATCTTGAAAGACTTGAAAAATTACCACCCCTTGTTTTTGCAGGAGAGGTTAGACAGCTTAAAAAATCCTTGGCTAAGGTTGCCAAGAAAGAAGCTTTTTTGCTTCAAGGTGGCGATTGTGCGGAGAGTTTTGAAAATTTCGGTGCAAATAATATACGCGATATGTTTAAAATTCTTCTTCAAATGGCGATTGTTTTGACCTTTGCTGGTGGTTGTCCTGTGGTGAAAATAGGGCGTATAGCTGGGCAGTTTGCTAAACCTAGAAGCGCAGATTATGAAGAGCTTAATGGCGTGAGTTTGCCAAGTTACCGTGGAGATATTATTAACGGCTTTGAGTTTAGTGAAAAAGCAAGAATTGCCGATCCTAAGCGTATGTTAGAAGCCTATTATCAAAGTGCGACGACACTTAATTTATTAAGAGGTTTTGCTAAGGGTGGTTTGGCTGATTTGCGTGAGGTTCAGCGTTGGAATTTAGGTTTTGTGAAAAAGAGTGAGTTGCATAAGCAATATGAGGATTTAAGTGAAAAAATTTCTAGCGCTTTAGCCTTTATGGAGGCTTGCGGTATTAATGCAAATAATACTCCAAATTTAAGAGAAGTTTCGCTTTATACTTCTCATGAGGCTTTGCTTTTACCTTATGAAGAGGCTTTGACGCGTGTGGATAGTTTAAGCGGAGATTTTTATGATTGTTCAGCGCATATGCTTTGGATAGGCGAAAGAACACGCGAAATTGATGGGGCACATGTACATTTTTTAAGTGGTGTGAAAAATCCTTTAGGCGTTAAAATCGGTCCAAATGCTAAAGCACAGGATATTATAAATCTTTCAAATAAACTTAATCCTAATAATGAAGAGGGAAGGCTTAATATTATTGTTCGTATGGGTGCGGATAAAATTGCCTCAAATTTACCAAGTATCTTTAAGGAATTAAAAAAAGAGGGGTTAAATTTAATTTATAGCATTGATCCTATGCACGGAAATACGGTGAAAGTGGGGGATTTTAAAACGCGTGAATTTGATAAAATTATGCAAGAAGTGCGTTATTTCTTTGAAGTGGCTATAAGTGAGGGAGTGTATCCGGGTGGAGTGCATTTGGAGATGACTGGGCAAGATGTTACTGAATGCACGGGAGGTGCTAGTAATGTAACGGCACAAAATTTACAAAATCGCTACGAAACTCAGTGCGATCCAAGACTTAACGCCGATCAAGCCTTAGAGCTTGCTTTTTTGATAGCGGATTTGCTTAAAAGGGCAAGAAATTGAAACTTTATGGCATTAAAAATTGTGGTAGCGTTAAAAAGGCTATGGAATTTTTAAAAGCTAAGGGTGTAGAATTTGAGTTTTTGGATATTAAAAAAATCGATGAAGACATTTTAAATTCTTGGCTTGAAAAAAGAGAAATTAAAGATCTTCTAAATCTCTCGGGCACAAGTGCTAGAAAATTAAATCTTAATAAAGAAAAAATGAACGCTTTAGCCAAAGAAGAATTAAAGAAGATGATTTTAGAGACTCCAAGTCTTATAAAACGCCCCGTGATAGAATATAGGGGGCAAATTTACATCGCCAAAGAGTATGAAAATTTAATTTCTTAAGTAATTTTTGAAGTTAATATTGCTTAATCTTAGATAAGGCTCTGAAAATATGCTCTGTGTTTGGTGGGAGTGGGGATCTTAAAAGTGGCTCCGGATGTAGGATTCGAACCTACGACCAATCGGTTAACAGCCGACTACTCTACCGCTGAGCTAATCCGGAACAAATCAAAAATGTGATTCTAGTGAAAAATACGAAAAAAGTCAAGAAAATTTTATAAAATATAAAAAATATCGCATTATATTTTATTTTAAATGGACTTTCTTGCTTAATTGGTTTAAAATTTGGAAATTTTACAGAGATTTTACGCGCTTCATATGTTTTACACACAAGAATAATTTATAATCCTCAAAAGCTGATTGCAAAATGTTGGAAAATTTTTAAATTTCAAGCATTTTGACAAAAAGTTAAATAAATAAAAAGGATAAAAATGAAAAAAATTGTAGGTTCTTTATGTTTATGTAGCGTTTTATTTGCTGCAAATGAGTATGAGGCAAATTTAGCAGGACACATCGTTATCCCAGCGGAAAATTTTATTGATGCACCTAAAGATGCACCAGAGTTTCTGCAAAGCACGGGGAAGTTTTTACGCACAACAAGAAATGAAAACTTGGGCACATTTAATGCAAATTACACAGAAGAAGAAATGCCTAATGCCTTTAAAATCCCCTTTAAAAAACAGGCTTTGCAAGGACATAGCGGGATTAAATTTATAAATGATAATAACTTTTGGCTTTTAAGCGATAATGGCTTAGGGACTAAGAAAAATTCACCAGATTCTATGACCTTTATTCACAATTATGAATTTGATTTCAAAAAAGGCTCTTATAAGCATCTTAAAACTATTTTCTTTAATGATAAAAATAAAAAATTTCCTTATCTTATAAATCTTGAAAGCACTAAAAGTAGGTATTTAACAGGAGCTGATATAGACCCTGAAAGTTTTCAAATTATAGATAAGAGTTTTTGGGTAGGTGATGAATTTGGTCCTTTTTTATTAGAATTTGATGAAAAAGGCACTTTAAAAGAAGTGTTTGATGTAAATCTCAATAAAGAATCGCTTTTATCACCCGATCATCCAAATTTACAACTTTCAAATCCAGATATCCAAGAAAACAAAGCTAACATCAAGCGTTCTAAAGGCTTTGAAGCTATGGCTAGCTCTAAGGATAAAACCAAGCTTTATCCTATGTTAGAATATGCGGTGTTTAAAAATGGCAAATATGAAAATAAGGGTGGTAAAAATTTCTTAAGAATTTTAGAATTTGACATTAAGGCTAGAAAATTTACGGATAAAAGCTACACATACACGCTAGAAAGTAATGCACACTCTATTGGTGATTTTAATATGATAGATGAAAAATATGGCTTAATCATAGAACGCGATGACACCGAAGGCACTATGGATAAGGCTTGTAAAAATCAAGAAACAAAATTTTGCTTTAAAAATCCTGCCAAATTTAAAAGGATTTACAAAATTAAGCTTGACGATGAAAAAGGCGTAGCGCAAAAAATTGCCTATATTGATCTTATGAATATTAATGATACAAATAAAATTGCCAAAAAGCCTTTAGTTAATAATAAATTTGTCTTTCCTTTCTTTACTATCGAAAATGTGGATATTGTAGATGAGAAACATATTGTTGTAGCAAATGATAATAATTTCCCTTTTTCAGCAAGTAGAGAGCCTTTTGTGCCTGATGATAATGAGGTAATTTTGCTAGAAGTTGAGGAATTTTTAAAGGCTAAATAATTGGATAATTTAACGATTTTTAGCGATTATTAAAGGAGAAAAAATGAAAAAATTTACTTTTGTCCTAATATTTTTAGGACTTAATCTATTCGCAAGCGATAAGCTTATCATCGCACACAGAGGTGCTAGCGCGTATCTACCAGAACATACACTTGAGAGTAAAGTTTTAGCCTTTGCACAAGGTGTGCCTTATATTGAGCAAGATGTGGTTTTAAGTAAAGATGATCGCCTAGTTGTGATTCACGATTTATATTTGGATAAAACAAGTGATGTGGCACAAAAATTCCCAGATAGAAAGCGTAAAGATGGACATTATTATGTGATTGACTTTACTTTAGATGAGCTTAAAAGCTTAAAAATGAGTGAGGGTTTTAAAGGGGAAAATGATAGTGTTAATGTTTATCCTAAACGCTTCCCAACTAAAAAGGCAGATTTTACAATTAACACTCTTGAGGAAGAAATAGAGCTTATTCAAGGACTTAACAAAACACTTAATAAAAATGTAGGTATTTATGTAGAAACAAAACGCCCTTGGTTTCACAAGCAAGAAGGTAAGGACATTTCAAAACTTACCTTAGAAGTGCTTAAAAAATATGGCTACACAGATAAAGATTCTAAAGTCTATTTTCAAAGCTTTGATTATCCGGATTTAGTGCGTGTGAAAAAGGAGTTATTACCACAAATGGGTATGGATATTAAACTTGTTGGGCTTATAGGCTTAAATGAGTGGGAGGAAACTTTTGAATTTAAAAATGGCAAATGGCAAAATTATGATTTTTCTTATCTTCTAAATATTAAAAATTATGCTGAAATTTCAAAAATTGTCGATGGCTTAGGACCAACCTATGTTTTACTCTTTGATGAAAGGGAGCTTAAAAATCATAAAATTGTGCCAAATGACTTTGTTAAAAACGCTCATAAGTATAATATAAAGGTGCATCCTTACACCGTTAGAGCGGACGCACTTCCAAGCTGGGCTAAGTCTGCTGATGAGCTTTTTGATGCTATTTTATTTAAGGCTGGGGCTGATGGAGTTTTTACGGATTTTCCTGATTTGGGCTTGGAATTTTTGAGGAAAGTAAGATGAAGTAAATTTATCTTCTTACTTTCTAGCAGGGACGATAAATTAACACAAAGCATTCTGAATATAGCTTGAAATTTTGCTTTGAAATGTTTCTTTTCGTTCTTTTGCGACATTTATTGTAAGTTCTATTCTTTCAATAGCACTTACGATTTTTTCCTGTGCTTCAAGGGGCGGGAGGGGGATTTTTACACTTTTGACTAAATCAATCTTTAGGTTTTCCACTACCATTCCACTAGCTTTTTCTTTAAATTGTTTTTGCGTGTCGCTTGAGATTAAAGCATAATATAAAAATTCCTTGCTAATTGTCCTATCTATATTTGATAAAAGCAACCAACCATCGTGTATGCAACCATCTATTTTTAAGATATAAGGTCTGCCTATACTCATTGAGTTTGACAAAATAAAATCCCCAACCTTAACAAATTTTGATTTTTCTGCTCCTTGTGGAGTAATTTTTTCTTTTGTTTGTGTGATATATTTTGCATTGTCTGCCACATCGCCGATTTTAATCCAATTAACCCCATTAGAATCTTGCGTTAAAAATTCATTGATAGGTCTAGGCGATGCTCCCCTTGAAATATTTGCGATTTCTTGTAATTTTTTTGTATCCCAGCCCTGTGCTGGTGGGGTGGGGAGTGAAGCTAAAAGGGTTTTAAAATCTAAGGTGTTATTGTTATCAAAATCTAGCTTAGATTCTAGCTCTTGGATAGAATCTAGCAAGGAAGCAATTAAGCGGCTAGTTGCCCCCCCGATAGATTCATCAGTATTTGCAATAATGCCGCATTTGACTAAAATCGCACGAATTAACTCTTGGTATTTTTCTATACTCATTCTTATGGTGTTATACTGCTCTTCTATTTTTTCACACTCTGCTACGATTTGCTTTTGAATCTCTAAAGGTGGCAAGGGGATTTTTAGATTTTTAAAATCTTGTTTTTGTAAATGCTTTAATCCTGTGCCTTTAAATAAAAATGTGTTAATGTAGTTTTGTTGCATTTGTAAAATGTAAAAAAGAAATTTGGTAAGCATTTTAGCATTTGCTTTTATTACATAAGTGTCGGTAGAATATGCACTTTCGCCATTATAAAATTGCACGATAGCATTGCCGCCTGTGGATAAATAAATATTTTCGCCACTTATTAAAGATTCATCATAGCGATAAATATTTGTCCCGCTTGTGTAAAATGGATAAATTCCTGTTGTATTCTCTTTTGCCTCTCTCACTTGGATTTTAGATTTTGGATTTTCTAAAATGATTTCGCCAATTTTCACCAACTCAAATTTAGAATTTTCAAAAGGATTTTGTGTTTTGCCCTCGCCTTGTGAATTTGTAGGATTTAGACTTATCGCCTTATTAAAATCCACTTTGCTAAAGTCTAGCATATCTATGAGTTTTGCTTTAAAAGCATAGGGGCTTAAGTCTTGCGGGATAGGATTAGATTCTATTTGAGATGCTTTTTCGCGCCCTAAACCCCGCACCTCACCCATATCGGTAGATACAAACGCTTGGCGGATAAGGTAGGCTAGTTTGTTTGGATTATGCGGATTATCCCTTTCAAAAAGGGGGCTAAGGTAGGGGCTATGTAGCTCTTTTAAGCCTTCATCGCCTTTGCGATTACTCCACTCATAGCCTAAGAATTTTTTCTGCTCTTTGTTATCACTTGGGGCTTTGATGATGATAGGGGCTTGATTGAGAGCTAGAGAGAAATAGAGTAATTTATCTTTTTCTATCGCTCTTGCGTAGGCTAAAAAGGCGTTGTATGCTAAGGTGTCTTTGTCTTTAGAATCTTTATAGGCTTTAGAATCTAGCAGCTTTTTATACTCGCTTGTTTCTTTAAAGGCGGCGTGGTATTCTTTAAAGGTATCTAGCTCTAAAAGCTGTGTTGTGCTTTTAGCGTTTTTACTATTTTGCACCCCTACGCCCTGCACCCACCCAAATGGATAAGATTCTAAACTTCCATTTAAAAAGCTCTCATACTCCCCTTTATCAAAGCCCCTAAAATCACAATACGCATTAAAGGCGTTTGTGTAGTCTTTATAAGGCTCATTTTGTGATAAATGTCCGCTTTCTATGTAGTTTTTGATATTGCTATAATCTTGCGAAATGGTTGCGTTTTCTGGTGTGAAATTTTCCTTTTTGCGTAAGAATAAAATAATGGTATTTGTGCCTGTCGCTCCAAAAGTCCCGCTGCCTAGCTCCACGATAGCGATGAAGTCAAAATTGATAAGCAATATCTCTCTTGTGCTTTTATAAATGCCATCTTTGTTTAAAATAGAGCTTGGTAGGATAATGGCGGCTTTGGCATTGTCTCTTAAAAGCTGATTTGCCCTCTCTATGAAAAAGCATTCAATAGCGTTGTTTGTCTCTATATTTATCTCATTAGTAAAAAGCGTGTAGGTTTTTTTGGATTTAGCACTTAAGGTCTCTAAAAAGCCCTTGACAGAATAAGGGGGATTAGCGATAAGTAAATCAAAGCTGTGGTTATTGATTTGGGGCTTTTGCTTATTTCCGCTGTCTGTTTTGGGATTTTCTAGCTCGTGTGTGGCAAGGGCGTCTGCGTAAAGGATATTGATTTCATTTTGTCCATACATTGCAGAAGAGACTTTTGCCACTTTACTTAAGCGGTATTCTTTCTCAATGCCATAAATTTGTTTGTAATGCTCTTGTAAATCCTGCGTGGCGTAGCGTTTAAGCTCATTTGCATAAGTGTTTAGAAAATGCCCAGCCCCACAAGCAAAGTCAAGCACTTTTAAAGGCTTAGAACTTAGCATAGAATCTAGCGGTAAGGCATACATAATAAACTCACAAATTTGAATCGGGGTGAAAAACTGCCCTTCATCTTGCTTCATACCCTTTTGTAAAAAAAGCTCAAAAAGATTGCCTAAGAATTGATTGGTGGAATTTTGCGTGAGTTTGTAGGGGGCAAAAAGCTCGATGATTTCTTTTAGCACTAGGGCGTTTTGTAAGAAAAGCTCTTTATTATGCACTTCTAAAAAGGCAAAGTCGTTGTTGGAGTAGAATTTAAGCTCTTTGATATGCTTTTGTATTTGTGCTTTTAAATCTGTTGCGTGGAGTTTTTTAAAGGCTTTTTCTATATCATCATTAGAGACAAAGGTAATTTCTTCGCCTAAAAACTCACTCATCGCTTCTTTGTAAAGGAGCATTAGCCTATCTTGCATACTCGCATAGCTATCTGCCATAACGCCAAAATAGCCAAATTTGAGATTGTTTTTATTAAAGCTTTCATCATAGATTTTACAAAGAAAGATATTTACAAGTTTATCAAAGGCATTTTCTTTGCCTGAAATATTATGTTTGCGTAAAATCTTAGCAAACTCGTGGTGTTTATCCTTTTCTTTTAGCTCTTGTAGATTAGAAAAAGTGGGGGTTAGCTCTAAAATTTTATAAGCATTCACATCATTTTCAAAAATGCCTTGCGTGAAAGATTGACGCTCATAGCTTTCTTTCCACACTGTAAAAAGCTCGGTGTTATTGCTTGCTTTTTTGTAGGATTTTTCTAGCCCGTTTTCTTGTAAGTATTCATCATTATCAAAGGCTTGGATAATGTAATTTTGATATTTTATGCTTTTAGATTCTGCTTCTAAATCGCTGGTGTAAAGGCATAGGAATTTTGTAGCTTTTTCTTGCTGAAAATAGCTAAAAAGCTGTCCGCCATTATTTTGCATTCTCTCCCATTCTTTGCTAAATTCGCTTTTGCTAGTTTCCCCTGCGGTTTTGCACTCTATGATGAGATAGGGGGCATTTTTATTATCACGCACTAAAATATCGGCTTTGCCACTTTTTGCTTCTCTGCCTAGCTGCCACTTTGGCTCTAGCTCTAAAGACTCTGCTTTATAGCCCTTTTCTAGCAGTCTATGCACGCATTCAAAGACGACAAAATTTTCAGGGTGAGAGAAGTTTGAAGTCGTGGTGTCATTGATTTTTATGCCTTGCGGGTAAATGAGCTTTTGCTTGGCAAAATCTACTTGCATTATGTAAGAGTTTATGGTCTTTGTGTAGATATTTGTGTGTTTAGAATTAAGCTTTTTAGATTCCCCCACCCCCGCAGAGAGAGCTTCAAATCCCAAAATCTCTAACACTTCTTTTAAATTTTGCTGTGTAATCATTTTTAGCCTTATGTTTATTAAATGAAGATGATGAAGCTACCTTCAGGTAGCTTATTTTGTATTTTTAAGGTTTTTGACGATTTTATCGATTTCTTTGCTTGCTTTTTTGTAATCTCCGTCCTTTAATTCCTCTAAGGCTTTTACAGCAAAGTCAAAATCGACCATTTCCTCTTCTTTTTCTGTTTCTTTGAGATTTTTTACTAGCTTATCGATTTTTTTGCTTGCTTTTTTGTAATCTCCGTCCTTTAATTCCTCCAAAGCATTGACGGCACTAGAAAAGTCTTCGATTTCATTTAAATAAGCCTCGATAGCCTCACGCACTATGGCTGACTTTGGTTTGGAGAGATTTTTACTTAAAGCGTCTAGCCTTTCTTTAAGTGTAGGAGAGAGTTTAAGAGAGTAATTTGTCATTTTAGTTTTCATTTTTATCCTTTCTTAAGATTGTATTTTATGGAAACGAATTGCTTGTTTGCAGTTTTTACAAATGAATTTTTTGCCTTGAAGTTCCATTTTTTGATGAATCGCATAAGGCACATCGTGAATTTTACCCTCGCAGTCGCAGATATAAAGATAAATTTGCTCCTTGTCCGCATCTTCATCTTCGCTTAACTCAAAGCTTACTTCACCGCCACCATCATCACTTATACCTGCACTTCGCCATTTTTGCACTTTCATATCTTCATACAAGATATGCTCCAAAAGCCATTTTTTAGCGACTATATAAAGCTTTTCTTTAAGATCGTTTGTGGATTTAATGTCCTTAATGAGATTAATCATTGTTTGGATAATTTCTTTATGAATTTTGCGATGTGCCTCAAGTTCTGGGTAGTTGATAAGTTGCATATATTTTTCCTCATCGTTAAAATGATCCTTCATATAATTGAAAAATTCCGCAAGTAAATCTTTGACATCGTTTTTACTTACGGCTTTATCCGATACCATTTCGACTTTAGCAGCTAATTCAAAAAGTTTTTTGTGCTGTTTGTCTATTTTGGCGTTATGAACGCTAAAGCTATCGTCCCATTTTGGAAGCATAACGACTCCTTTAAATAAATTTGTAAGATTATAAATTTATTTAAATAAAAATGAATTTAAAATGCTTTCTATTTTTTGCTAAAATAAGCTTTTTTGAAAGGAAAATTGTGGCGGCTAGGATTTTGATTTTAGAAGATGATTTGAGTTTGGGTGAGATTATAGAAGAGCATTTGAGTGATGAGGGTTATAAAATCACGCTTTGTGATAATGCTAAAGAGGCGCTTGATTTAGCTTATGAGAGAAATTATGATCTTTGGATTTTAGATGTCAAAGTGCCTTTGGGCGATGGCTTTTCTTTACTTAAAGAATTAAGAGGGGCAAATAAGCAAACTCCTTGCATTTTTATGACCTCTTTAAATACCACAGATGATTTAAAACAGGGCTTTAGCGTGGGTTGTGATGATTATATTAAAAAGCCTTTTGAGTTGGCTGAACTTTCTTTGCGCGTAGAAGCTTTACTTAAACGCTCCTTTTTTCATAAAAATGAAAATTACGAGGATTTAGGAGAGGGACTTAAATTTAGTCTTAAAAATCAAATTTTATATAAAGATGACAAAGTCTTAGCCCTGCCAAGTAAGGAAATTAAACTTTTGACCTTACTTTTGCAAAATAAAAATCATTTTTTAAGTGTGGAAGAAATTTTTGATAAACTTTGGGAATATGATGAAGAGCCTAGTGAGCTTAGTCTTAGAGCTTATGTGAAAAATTTGCGTAAAATTTTAGGTAAGGATAAAATTATTAATCAGCGAGGCAGAGGCTACCGCTATGGCTAAAAAAGTAATATGGCAAATTTTACTCATCTATCTTACAACCACTGGCGTTTTTTTAACCATTTTTTTTAGCATTTGGTATGAAAAACTTTATGAGGATTTAATCCTTATAAAAGGTGAGAATTTAAGAGAAATACGCCGCACCATAGTTGTTAATATCGCAAATAATCGCTTCGTTCCTTTAGAAGAAAATGCTGCAAATATCGCTAAAAGTGCGAGAGTTCAATTTGCCATTTTTGATAAAGAAAGGGCTTTTTTTAATAATTTAGACCTTAATTATACTCAAGCAAAGATTAGACTTAAGGGTAGGGGAGTGAGTGAGGGTAGGGTATTTTTTATGGCACCGATGAGCTTAAGTGAGTATTATTTAGGACAAACTAAGGGGCATGTGGAAAATGATGAGGGGCTTAAAATTCTTATACAAGGCGAAGATGTGAGTAGGGATTTGCTTTTGATTAAATTGAAAGTTTTGAGTTTTGCATTACTTGCTTTTGGAATTTTAGCTTTGATCGCTTATATTTTAGTTAAAATTTCTCTTAAGCCTATGGAGGAAAAAATAGAAACGCTTAATCGTTTCATTAAAGATTCTACGCACGAAATCAATACGCCTTTAAGTGTGATTTTAATGAGTATAGAGCAGCTTGAAAGACAGAATTTGGAACAAAGTGCCAAATTTTTACGCATTAAATTGGCGGCTAAAACCTTGCATCAAATTTATTCTGATTTGGTTTTTTATAATTTTTCCCATACGCTTTCAAATGAAAAAGAAAGCTTTGATTTGAGCGTTTTGATAAAGGAGAGAGTGGAGTATTTTAGATTATTTTTCGAGCAAAAAAAGCTTTGTTTGAAGCTTGATTTAAATACACACTCTCTTTTTTTTGCAAATAAAAATCAAATTTCTAAACTCATCGATAATCTTTTAAGCAATGCGATAAAATATAATAAAAAAGGCGGAGAAATCGCCATTATCCTTAAAGAAAATTCCCTTGTCATTAAAGATAGTGGCTGTGGAATTTCTAAAGAAAATTTGGCACATATTTTTGAGCGTTATGCGAGGTTTAATGAAGATCAAGGAGGTTTTGGTATAGGGCTTTCTTTGGTAAAGAAAATTTGTGAGGAAAATGACATTTTGATAAGTTGCGAGTCAAAAGAGGGTGAAGGAAGTGCTTTTAGGCTTGAGTGGGAGCTACTTGCTTAAAAGAGCAGCTTCCTTGCTTGAAATGAGGGCGTTTAAAATTTGCATTAAATCCTCTTTTTCTTTTAGGCTAAGTGAGGGAAGTGGAGTGTTTATAAGCTGCGAAACAAAGGCTTCGTTAAGTAACTCGCCATCATTAAATTCTCTCGCCTTTTGAGCGATTTTCAAGGCTTTTAAATCTTTTTTTTCATACATTTTTACCCCCTAAATTTGTCAAAATAAACTGCCTACTAGCACCAACTTTAGCATTTTTGAGAATTTTTGGTTTAAAAGTTGTGATTTTTAAATAAAAAATTTGAGGAAAAAGTTCTTTTAAATTAGCACCCATAAAATTTAAAGAATCTTCTATGGTTTGAAATTTTTGCTTTTTGTAGTTTGCTTTAACACATTTTGCGACTTTAGCATAGTCTAAAAAATCATCGCTTTTAGCCTTAATTTTAACGATGATTTTTTGTTTTTCGACACGCTCTTTGGGTAAAATTCCTATGATACACTTAAATTTAAGCTTGATTTTTATATGACTTTGCATTCTTCTTTAAAAAGCAATCTTTTGATATTAGGCAAGTGTTTGTAAAGTATGATAAAGGCGATGATAAACACAGGTGCGTGAGTATCGATAACGGGCATATTATAATTAAACACAAAAGAAGTGGTGATAAAGGCTAAAAGTCCCATAAGCGAGGCTAAAGAAGAGATTTTAAAAACTTTTCCTATGATGAACCACGCTATAAAAGCACTCAAAACTTCTAAGGGTAAAAGCACAGCCATAGCTCCAGCCCCAGTGGCTATACCCTTTCCGCCTTCAAAAAAAAGATAAGGTGAAAAGCAGTGCCCAAATATCGTCAAAACCGCTACACTCCAAAGCAAATTTAAATCATAATTTAAAAATTTCAGCACCATAAGAGGGATAAAAGCCTTAGCAAAATCGAGTATTATCGTTGCTATGGCGAGCTTTTTGGCTAAATTTGGATTTGCTTCTTTGACAACTCTTAAAACATTGGTTGCACCTATGCTTTTTGAGCCTTGATTTTTAATATCGACCTTAGCAAAAACCCTAGCTAAAATTAATCCAAAAGGCACAGAGCCCAAAAGATAAGCTAAGGCATAAATAGTTAAATTTTCCATTTTGTCCTTTATTTGCTTTCAAAATATTTGTAATTTTTACGAAATAAAATAAACAAAATTTAAATTTTTTGACCGAAAATTAAAAAATAAGCTTTTTTGTTAATTAAAAATTGAGATGAGAATGCCTGTATGTAAAACATAAGTGCGATATTCATTCTAAATTTTGGGAAGTTGCTAACAAATTGCTAGACAATAAAAAAGAAAAGGGCGAAATTTATCAGCCTTATTAGTGGCTTTGTAATGAAACTATTAAAAATATGTGAAGATAGCAAGAAAGATGAATGTGGAGAATTTATGGAAAGAATATAATCTTTAACATGTGGATTTAAAGGCTAAACTTAGGAGTAAAATCTAAAATATGAATGATTGAAGTTAATACGGACCCATTGAAGAAGAAATGTTTTTATATACAACAATTTAATGAAAACAAAGTCTTTAAATAATAAAAATTGATTTCTATTAATGAGAAATAATAATTTTATAGCCTAAGACATTGTTTATTTTAGTAAACTTACCATAATATAAATAAGCCTCTAAAGATTAGTTATTATAGGTTTTTTGCAGTTTTGAGTATCTAAGAAATGATATTTTGTGGATTAAAATTCCAGTTTGGAATAATTAAAAATCTTAGGTATAAATTGTATATTATTGTAACACATAAATAGTTTTGTGTATTATTGTAACATTTATTTTATTTATTGAAGATAAAATTAATAATTCATTTCAAAGATGTGTAATTTTTATGATACCTTTTAAAATAAAATTATTTTTAAGGCAAGTCAATGCATATTTATTTTACAAAACCTGCAAAAAATTTTAATGAGGCTTTGCCTTTAGGCAATGGACGCTTGGGCGTTATGGCTTATGGATTAGGAGTTTATGGGCTTAATGAATCTACGCTTTATTCTGGCAAGCCATTGATTTATGAAAATCCTAGCGATGAAATGTTAGCACCTATGGGGTTTATTAAAGATGGTCTTTATGCGTATAGGGGTAAGGAAAGTAGATATGGTAAGCTTTTTAAAGAAAAGCTTGCAGAGGTTAAAAAACTGATTTTACAAGAGAAATATTCCTTGGCAAACGCTTTTGCTGACGAGTGGTTGCAAGGGGGATTTTCTGGTAGTTTTATGCCTTTTGGCGTATTGCGTTTTGATTTTGTTGGGGATTTGGGAACTTATTATAGGGAGCTTGATTTGTTAAAATCTACCCATCAAGAACACTTTATGTTAGGTAAAAATGCAGTTTCTCTTGTAAGTATTATGAGGGAAAATGGCTTAGAGTTGGAGCTTAGTGCTTCAAAGGGTATAGATTTTAGCCTTTCTTTTGAAGGGGAGTTGCTTATGACGAGTTTTTATAAAGAAGGCTATTTTGTAGCTTATGGTAAATGTCCTTCCTATGCTTCTCCTTATAGAGAAGAGGAGGCAATTATTTTTGAAGAAGGGGAGGGGATAGGATTTTTAGGGGGAGTTAAAATTCAGCAAGTAGATGGGGAGCTTGAAGCTAAAAGTGTGGCTTTAAATTTTAAGAATACCACTATACTTAAGCTATCCTTAAATATTGTTTCAGGTTTTTTAGGCTTTGATTCTAAGCCAATTAGTGATGGACGAAGCTTATTTAGCCTTTTTAAAAAAAGTTTTAGCAAAGAGAGTGAAAGGGTAAAATCTCTTCCTCTTTTTTTGAAATTTAATCAAGGCAAAAATCGTTTCTCTTCACAAAAAGAATTGAATTTACAAGATAAAATTGCCTTATTATTCCACTATGGAATCTATTTACATTGTGCTAGTTCAAACAAATTCCAACCTTCAAATTTACAAGGAATTTGGTGCGATAGCATAATGAGTGCTTGGTCGAGTAATTACACGACAAATATTAACTTGCAAATGAATTATTGGATAGCCCCCTTTTTAGGGCGAGATGATAGCATAGAGCCTTTGCTATGTTTGTGTGAAGAACTTAGTGTTACAGGTGCTTTAGTTGCAAAAGAGCTTTATGGGGCTAGAGGTTGGTGCTTACATCACAACAGTGATTTATACCGCCACGCTTATCCTACGGGAAATGGGGCACAACATACACTTTGGTGCTTAGGTTCAGCTTGGTTGGTTTTAACGCTTCAGCATTATTTAGATTTTAATCCTCTTTCTAATCTTAAAGAAAGGATACAAGCTCTTTTGCTTCCTTGCTCTCTTTTTTATGTGGATATTGTAATGAAGATTGATGGCAAATACCATACTCTGCCTTCAAGCTCACCCGAAAACTCCTTTAAAGATTTAAAAACAGGGCAAAGAGCCGCTTTAAGCAAAAGTTCTGCTTTAGACATTTCTTTACTTAAAGAGCTTTTTAGTCGCACACTTAATGGATTGTCTAAACAGCATTCTAATTATAAAGAAATCCAAGAGATTTTTGAAAATTTAGCCTCCCATCAAATCAATAAAAAAGGTGAAATTGCAGAATGGTATGCAGCAGATTTGTTGGATTTTGAACCTAAGCATCGACATTTATCTCAGCTTTATGATTTGTATCCTGGAAATTTATTTTATAAAGATGAACGACTTTTAAGGGCTGCAATAAAAAGTTTGCAAAATAGAGGTATAGAAGGCACTGGTTGGTCTTTAGTTTGGAAAATCGCTATTTATGCAAGACTTAAAGATGTTAAAAAAGTTAAAATCTTGTTAAAAAAACTTTGTAAAAATGCTAAAAATACTCCAAGTCCCTTCCATCATCTTAAGCACAACAAAGAGATTGATTTTGTCAAAGGGGGTGGTTTATATAAGAATTTTCTTCTTGCACATCCTCCTTTTCAAATTGATGCTTCATTAGGGATTAGTGCTGCTTTAATGGAGCTTTTTATACAGAGCCACTTGGATTATATTGAAATTTTACCTTGCTATTTTGAAGAACTTGGTAGCGGAAAATTGGCACATTTGCGTTTAAGGGGAGGCATTAGCTTTGCCTTAAGCTTTGGGTTAAGAGGTTTTGAGTTAGAGCTTAAAGCGGATTTTACGCAGGAGAGGGTTTTTTGTTATCGTGGAATTTTTAAAGCTTTCACTCTCACTCCAAAAGTATTGAAACTTACACAAAAGGATTTTGATGAAAATTTTTGACACACTCAACACTTTTATGTTGGAAAAGGTTAAGCCTTTAGCATTTCGTTTTGAAAATCAACCGCATATTGTTGCCATTAAAAATGGTTTTATTGTGCTTTTACCTTTTTTGATTATAGGTTCTTTTATGATGATATTGTTGATTCCACCTTATCCTGAAGATACTACAAGTGGTTTTGGACAAGCTTGGTTGGCTTTAGCAAAAGAGTTGTCTGAGCCTTTATGGCGCGTTTTTCAAATGAGTTTTAATGCAATTTCTCTTTTTGCTTGTGCGAGTATTAGTTTTTATCTTGCTAAAGAATATAAAATAACGCCTTTACATACCGCAGTGCTTTCTATGATGGCTTTTCTGCTTCTTTGTATGCCTTATCAAAATTCAAGTGCTGATATCACTTATTTTGGGGGTAAGGGCTTGTTTGTCGCTATTTTCATTGCCTTTTATGTTACGGAGCTTAAGCGTTTTATTTTGAGGTGCAACTTAAGCATTAAAATGCCAAAAGAAATTCCAGTAGCAGTTGCCCAGAGTTTCAACACTCTTATTCCTATATTAGCCGTTTTGCTAACTATCTATCCTTTTGCGTTGCTGATAGAACATTATTTTCAAGCCTCTGTTCCAGTTGTTTTTGAACAATTTTTAGCCCCTGTGGTTCAAGCTAGTGATTCCTTATACACGCTTTTAATATTAACTGCTCTTATTCACCTTTTATGGTTTTTTGGAATCAATGGAGCGTTAATTTTTATACAGCTTTGGACACCCTTTTTGCTTGTCAATTTAGGAGAAAACTTAAAGGCATTTCAAGCAGGAGAGCCTTTACCTTTTGTAATTACCAATGGTTTTTGGGACTTTTATGTAACGCACGGAGGAAGTGGAGGGCTTATTTCCTTATGTATTTTACTTGTGTTGTTTTCAAAATCTAAACTTTGTAAGAATATCGGTAGAGTAGGCATTGTGCCAGTATGTTTTTCCATAGCAGAGCCTATTATCTATGGCTTGCCTATTTTACTCAATCCCATCTTTTTAGTTCCTTTGCTTTTAGCTCCCCTTGTCAATGGTGCCTTAGCTTATTTTGCACATTCTCTTGAGCTAGTTCCTGCGATGGTTATTTTAGTGCCTTGGACTACCCCCGCTCCCATAGGTGCTTACATAGCGTCAGGAGGGAGCGTTAGTGCAGCAGTGCTTTCTGTGCTATTGATTATTCTTGATGCCTTAATTTATTATCCTTTCTTTAGGCTTTATGATAAAATTTGTCAAGAAAAAGAGGCGAATGGAAAAGAAATTACGCAATGAAGAATATCATTTTGTAAAACTAAAAAAGAGGGCGTAAACAACATATTCTTAGTCTAATGAGAATATGTTGTTTAGGAGTTCAAGGATAAGGAATTGATGCGAAGGAGTTTATAGCGTTAAAGGGTGAGTATAGTAGAGATTTAAAGGAGGATGGAGTAATTTCTAAATTAGCGTTTTATAGAGTATTCTTATAAAATCGATTTGCTATCTTAGGCTACAATCCTTTTAAATTTTAACAAGGGCTAAAAATGAAACTTTTTGGAACAGACGGAGTTCGTGGTAAGGCGGGAGAATTTTTAGACAGCTTTTTAGCAATGCGTTTAGCTATGGCGGCTGGAATTTATTTTAAAGATAAGGCGATTACAAATAATATTTTAGTCGGTAAAGACACAAGAAAAAGTGGCTATATGATAGAAAATGCCATAGTTTCAGGGCTTACTTCCATAGGCTATAATGTCATACAAATAGGACCTATGCCAACCCCTGCTATTGCTTTTTTAACCGAAGATATGCGTTGTGATGCGGGGATTATGATTTCAGCTTCTCATAATCCTTATTTTGATAATGGTATTAAATTTTTTGACTCGCACGGCAATAAACTCAGCGAAGAGATAGAGGAAAAAATCGAGCAAATTTATTTTGACGATAAATTGCTTGAAAGCTCTAAGGTTACGATGGAGCAAATCGGCAGAGCAAAGAGAATTGATGATGTGATAGGGCGTTATATTGTGAGCATTAAAAATTCTTTTCCTAAAGATTTGACCTTAAAATCTTTAAGAGTCGTGCTTGATGTCGCACACGGAGCGGCTTATAAGGTTGCACCGACCATTTTTAAGGAGCTTGGTGCAGAAGTCATTGTGATGAGTGATAATCCTAATGGGCTTAATATTAATGATAATTGTGGCGCACTGCACCCTACGAATTTGGCAGAGGAGGTTAAAAAGCTTCGTGCTGATGTCGGCTTTGCGTTTGATGGCGATGCGGATAGGCTTGTCGTAGTCGATGAAAAGGGCGTTGTGGCAAATGGAGATAGTCTGTTAGGCGTTTTAGCCTTGCATCTTAAAGAGCAGGGTAAATTAAAATCTAAAGTTGTAGCGACCATTATGAGTAATGGGGCTTTGAGGGAATTTTTAAATAAAAATAAAATCGAGCTTGAAACCTGCAATGTTGGCGATAAATTTGTGCTTGAAAAGCTTAAGGCTTGTGGGGGGAATTTTGGTGGGGAACAAAGTGGGCATATTATCTTTAGTGATTATGCTAAGACAGGCGATGGGCTTATCGCCGCACTTCAGTTTTCTGCTCTAATGCTTTCAAAGAAAAAAAGCGCAAGTGCAGTTTTAGGACAAATCAAGCCTTATCCGCAACTTTTACACAATCTTAAAATTTCTCAAAAGAAAGATTTAGCTAAACTTAAGGGCTTAAAAGAGCTTAAAGCAGAGCTTGATAAAAAGGGCATTAATAGTCTTTTTCGCTATTCTGGCACGGAAAATTTAATTCGCTTACTTTTAGAGGCAAAGGATAGTAAGCTTTTGGAAAAAGAGATGAGAGGCGTGGAGGCTTTTTTTAGGAAAGCTTTAAATGATTAAAGATTATAAAATTTTTTGGAGCTTTTTTGCTTTAGTTTTTGTTCTTGACCAAATTGTAAAAATTTTAACCTTAAGAGGTATGCGCTATCAAAGTGAGTATTTAGACCTTACTTTTGCTTTAAATACAGGCGTTGCCTTTTCTATGCTAAGTTTTTTTGAGCATTATTTAAAATATTTACACTTGGCGATTTTGCTAATTCTTTTTGGCTATCTTTTTTGGCAAAAAGAATTTTTAAAAGAGCATATCATAGCTTTTGGCTTAATGCTTGGTGCGGGGTGTTCAAATTTACTTGATCGCTTTATACACGGCGGAGTTGTGGATATGTTTTTTTGGCATAAGGGCTTTGAATTTGCTATATTTAATGTAGCTGATGTAATGATAAATCTTAGCGTTGCTTTGATTTTAATTAAGGAAATTTTTTTAAAGAGAGGTAAAAATGACAGAGTGGATTAATGAATATTATGCGTGGATTAAATTTGTGCATTATTTAAGTTTTGTTTCGTGGATGGCGGGGCTTTTTTATTTGCCGCGACTTTTTGTGTATCACGCAGAAAATAGAAATAATGAAGGTTTTGTAAGTGTAGTGAAGGTGCAAGAAAGAAAGCTTTTTTGGACGATTAGCACTCCGGCTATGATTGTGGCTATTATTAGTGGAAGTTTAATGCTTCACGCACATAAGGAAGTTTTGATGATAGGCTCTGGTTTTATGCACGCGAAATTAACTTGTGCGACCTTGCTTATTTTTTACCATATTCATAATTTTTTCTGCCTTAAAGCCTTGACAAATGGCACTTCGACAAAGAGCGGAAGATATTTTAGAATTTATAATGAAATTCCAACACTTTTATTTATCATCATCGCTTTAATGATGGTCGTGCGTCCTTTTTAAAGCCTTTTAGGCTTTAAATTCCATATTTTGTGCGTTGAGAGGATCGACATTTTCACGCATAATATCAATGAAATTTTTATTTTTAAGCCTAGCATCATCTCTAAAGACAGCCCTAACTAAATCCATACCCGCGTAAAAATCTTTCATTAAAACCATAAAAAGATATTTTCCAAATTCACAAGATTTTAAAATATCGCCCTCTTTTTTAATTGCTCCACACATTTTAAGCGCCTTAAGCTCGATGAAAAGCTCTTTTTCTAAGTCGCATTTTAAGGTGCGATTAAAGTGAGTAAGTTCAAGACTGCCTGAAAAAATTTCGGTTAAAAAGACATATTTAAGTCTTTCTTTTGGGTTAAAATGTGCTTTGGCTATATTGGCATTTTGCTTTTCTTTGATGAGAGTGGTGTAGGTGTTAAGATTAAAAGCATTAATTAAAAGCTCACCATCTAAAAAGCTAAAAGCCCCACTGCCAACGCCTAAATACTCGTGATGTGAGCTAACATATTCATCATTGAGTTTATTTTTTTCTAAGGAGAAACTCCAAGCATTATTTTGCGTATAATCCTTAAAAAATTCGCAAATGATTTGATAAAATTCAAATTCATTATCTTTAAAACTCACGCCTAAGGATTTTGCTATATTATCTTTTGTCAAATTTGACTTCATTAAAGGATAGGTTGTGATTTGCTGAGGGGATAATTTTTTAGCGATATTAAGGTCATTTAAAAGTTGCTCTTTGCTTTGTGTGGGGAGATTGAAAATTAAATCTATGCTAAAAATAGGCAAGATCCCTAAAGCCTTTGCAATTTTTTCTTGTAAAACTTCGCTAGAGCCAAATTTATGATACCTCGCGACCTTTTTTAAGGTTTCATCATCAAAGCTTTGTATTCCACAGCTTAGCCTATCAATTAAGCCTTTAAACATTGTAAGCTTTTTGGGATCTATGTGATTTGGGTCGCTCTCACAAGAAATTTCTTTAATATCAAAAAGCTTTTTGCAAAGCTCTAGTGTCCTTAAAAGCTCCTCTTCGTTAATAAGCGTTGTGCCGCCTCCCACATACATAGCATTAAAATTAAAACCTTTATCTTTGATGATTTGAAGTTCTTCTCTTAAGCTTTGAAAATAATTTTTAGCTAAATTTTCATCATAATAATATTTATGAAAGCTACAATAGGGGCAAAAAGTATGGCAAAATGGTATGTGAGCGTAAAGCATATAGGATTTTTCTTTGGCGATTTTTGCTTGAGGTTCTTTTAAAAGTTCGACTTTAAGATTCTTTTTAAGAGCTTTTTGCATCATAATATGTGAGTATTTAAGTGCTAAATTTTGAAAGAAATTCATTATTTTACCTACATTTGGATATAAAAATCGTAACTTTAACAATTTTTTACTAAATAAAAGTTAAATTTTCTTGTTTTTTGAGTGTAAAAATGCTATAAATTTTTTCATCATTAAATACTAAGGAGACACAATGGAAAAAGAACAAATCGTTACAAATCTTAAGGATTTTTTCGCCAAAAGAGAGGAGTTTTTTCAATATTTTGACGCTAATCTTAGCAAAAAAGAAAATATAGACGCCTTTGATTTTTCTAAGAAAAATGAGTTAAATGCTGAGGAGATTTATAAGCGTTTTTATCATTTTGATTATGCGATGAGAAAGCTTTTGCCACCACTTTTTAAGGCTTATGAAATTCACCCTGCTAAGGATTTAAAGGATTGATTTTAGGGAGTTTTATTCCCTAAAAGACATATCAAGTTCCTTTGCGTTTTCTTCTATTTCTTGACTTAAATTTGCATTTGCTTCAAATCCACCGCCAAAAGCTTTAATCACATCAACTATGGAATTTGCCATAAGATAAGTTGCATTAGCGTAAGAAATTTTAGCACTTAGTAAATTTCTTCTAGCATCTAAATATTCTATTAATGGTATGCTTCCATTTTCATAGCGAATACTAGCGAGGGTGTAAATTTTTTCCTGTGCTTCAAGTAAGGCTTTATAATTTTCATAATTTTGCAGACTTGTTTTTCTTTGAGAAAGGGCATAACGCACTTCCGCAAAGGCTGTTTTAAGAGTATTTTCATAAGTTATAAAAGCTTTATCCTTGCTAAGTTTAGCTAAATTAACGCTTTGATAAATTTCGCCCCAGTGAAAAATAGGCATTAAAAATTTCCCACCCACACTCCAAGCCTTGCTGCCGTCCTTTACAAGAGTGTCTAAATCTCCACTCTCAAAGCCTAAAAGTCCCGTTAAAGAAAGACTTGGTAAAAAAGCACTTCTTGCTACACCGACTAGATAATTTTGCTGAGTAAGGCGACTTAAAGCAGCGTTAATATCTGGGCGTTGTAGTAAAATAGTGCTTGAAATTCCTTCAGGTAAAGATTTGGCAAAATGTGTAAATTTTTGGTAGTTTTCCTCCTTATAAAGCACATCGTCTAAATCACTTGCTGTTAAAATTTTTAAGGCTTTTAAATAATTTTCTTTAGTGTCAATGGCGTTAATGTATTGGGCTTTAACGCTTTCTAGCTCGGCTTTTGACTGGGCTAGTTCGTATTCTCCTATGGCACCTATTTCATATAAAGAACGCTTAAGTTCATAAGTTTGAGTGTAAGCCTCCATAGTTTCTTTGTAAATTTGCATAGCTTCATAAGCATTTGCACTATTAAAATACATCTGCACCACATTTGAGATAATGGAAAGTCTAGCCGCCACATAGTCAAATTCACTTGCCTTTAAATTCTCATAAGAAGCATTATAATTATCGCGGTATTTTCCCCATAAATCCACCTCATAGCTTAGATTAAGCCCCATATCAAAACTATTGTTATAGCTAAAAGCTCCTGTTTTATTGTTAGGTGCGTTAATGGAGCTTTTGGCTCTGTTTGCATTTGCACTAGCATCAAGTTTTGGAAGTAGGTCGCTTCTATCTATGCCAAGCTGAGCGGCGGCTTGTTCTAAATTGATATAGGCGATTTTCAAATCAGCATTATTTTTTAAGGCTTTTTCGACTAAAAGATTTAAATTGCTATCATTAAAATCTTTCCACCAGTTTTTTTCAATGCTTATATTATTATCCATACTTGTGAAATTTGCCTCGCCGACTTTAAGACTAGGCTTTAAAGAGCAAGCCCCTAGCAAAAATGCAGTTAAAATAAATATTAAACTACGCATTTACCTTCCTCCTTTTCTTATCAAGCCAAGCGTTAAAGCTTTCTAAAAGATAGAAAAACAAAGGCACAAAGAAAATCGCTAAGGTAGAAGCAGCTATCATACCACCGATAAGTCCGGTGCCAAGAGCGTGTCTTGCGGCACTTCCTGCACCACTTGAAATCACTAAAGGCAAAATTCCCAAAGTGAAAGCCAAAGAAGTCATCACAATAGGACGAAATCTTAATTTTGCTGCCTCCACAGAAGCGTCAAATATACTTTTTCCCTTTTTAAGATGCTCTTCCATAGCAAATTCTACGATTAAGATAGCATTTTTAGCAGAAAGTCCTATAAGTAGTAAAAGACCCGTTTGAAAATATACATCGTTATAAAAATCCCTTAACCATATAAAAAGCAAAGAGCCAAAAAGAGCAAAAGGCACAGCGGTGATAACCGCCAAAGGCATAAGCCATCTTTCATATTGTGCGGCTAGGATTAAAAAGACGAAAATCATACCCAAAACAAAGGCTATTGAGCCTGTGTTAGAATTTGTAGCTTCTTGGTAAGAAGTGCCCGACCAAGCGAGGGTATATTCCTCTCCTAAAAATTCTTTAGTAAGCTCCTCCATCACAGCCATAGCTTGTCCTGAGCTGTATCCTGGAGCTGGAGAGCCTTGAATTTGTGCGGCTGGGAAGAGATTAAAACGCTTAACATCATCAGGACCCGCACTACTTTTAAGCGTAAGTATAGAATCAAGAGCGACCATTTGCCCATCGCTTGATTTAACATAGATGTTTTTTAAAGCTTCCCCTGTGTTTCTAAAATCGCCCTTTGCACGGACATTAACTTGGAAATTTTTACCAAGCAAGGAAAAGTCATTAACATAATAAGTCCCTATGGTCGAACTAACCGTAGCAAAAACATCTTGCATATTAAGTTTGTAATATTTTAATTTATCTCTATCAATTTCAAGTTTAAATTGCGGATATCTTGTATCAAGTGTTGTTCTAACTCCTGTTAATTCTGCCCTTTGATTTGCTGCAGCGACTAATTTATCAACATCAGCTTGAATTTCATCATAGCTTTTACCGCTTCTATTTTGTGCATACATCTCAAAACCACCCGTAATACTAAGTCCCGGTATAGGCGGAGGGTCTAGGAAAAAGGTTTGTGCTTCTGGGTTAAAGGCGTGTTTGATATTAAGGTTTTGAACGATTTCAAAAGAGCTTACATTTCTATCCGCCCAATCATCAAGCTGGATAAACATAGCCCCAGCGTTTTCTTTAGGGGAATTTGTAAAAAGGTCAAAGCCGATTAGAGCCATACTTGAATTAATGCCGTTTTGTCCTAAAATATCATTTTTAGCAGTTTTATCTATAAAATCTATGGTTCTATGTAAAGATGAGGCGGCTGGAAGATTAATGATAGACATAATAACGCCTTGATCTTCTGTTGGCACAAGTGAGCTTGGCACACTTTGATAAAGATAATAAGTCCCCCCGAGCATAATGCCAAAAATCATCACAAAACGTATCACTCTTTTTAAGATATAAGCTACACCAGCACTGAAAATTTTAGTCGACCAGTCGAAAAAGTCGTTAAATTTTTTCACAAAGACGAAAGGCTCTCCATTATTTCTTTTCAAAAATAAAGCACATAAAGAGGGGGTTAGGGTAAGAGCAACAAAGCCTGAAATAGCCACAGAAATAGCTAGAGTAAGGGCAAATTGCTTTTGAATTTCTCCCACAAAGCCAGAGATGAAGGACACTGGGATAAAAACAGCACAAAGCACCAAAACAATAGAAACAACAGGTGAGGCTACTTCCTCCATAGCCTTAATGGCAGCGTCTTTTACTGAAATATTTGGATCTTCGTGTAAAATTCTATCGACATTTTCCACCACGATAATGGCATCATCAACGACTATCCCTATGGCTAAAACGAGAGCAAAAAGGGTGAGTAAATTGACACTAAAGCCTAGTAAATAAAGTCCCGCAAAGGTGCCTAAAAGTGAAACAGGCACTGCTATCATCGGTATAAGAGTGGAGCGGAAATTTTTTAAGAAAAGATACATTACGATAATAACCAAAATCAAAGCCTCAGCAAAGGTTTTTAAAACCTCATAAATAGAAGCTTTCACAAAGGTCGTTGTATCATAAGGGACATTGTAGGCTAAGCCTGCGGGGAAGTTTTTAGAAAGCTCCTCTAATTTTTCGCCGACTAATTTTGCGGTATTGACGCTATTAGCTCCTGATTGAAGATTGATGATGATAGGCACGGCGTCATTGCCATCATAACGCCCCTGCGCGACATATTGTTGAGAGCCTAGCTCTATGTCTGCGACTTCTTTAAGTCTTAAAAAAGAGCCGTCTTCATTAACTCTTAAAATCACTTCGCCAAATTCTTGTGAGCTTTTTAGTCTTCCTTGCATAGTGATAGAATAGACATAGGGCGATTTTTGCGTTACGGGTTCTTCGCCTATTTTACCTGTGGCATATTGCGCGTTTTGTTCCTCTATGGCGCTTAAAACTTCTTTCGCGGTGATTTGATATTTATTAAGCAAAGTTGGGTCAAGCCACACACGCATAGAATAGTTTCTATTTCCTATGGCAAAGGCATCACCTACGCCTGGAACTCTCTTAATGTCATCGATAATATTTAAGGTGATATAATTATAAATATCCACAGCATTCATAGAACCATCGGTAGAATATATAGCCACAGCTTCAAGTATGCTTGAATTTGATTTTCTTACCGTAACGCCTAGTTTTTTAACGGCTTCTGGTAATTTTGCGGTGGCGGAAGAAATTCTATTATTCACATCAACTGTGGCTTGATTAGGATCTGTGCCTATGTCAAAATAGGCGGTAAGTCTCATTTGTCCAGAAGCTGAAGAAGTGGATTCTAAATAAATCATATTTTCAACGCCATTAATGGCATCTTCTATGGGTATAGCCACACTTTCTGAGATGGTTTGTGCGTCTGCTCCTGTGTAAGTCGCACTAACGCTAACTGTCGGTGGTGTAAGGTTTGGATACTGCTCCACAGGTAAAGAATAAAGCGCTATCGTTCCTGCTAAGGAGATGATAATTGCCACAACAGAAGCAAAAACTGGTCTTTCTATAAAAAATTTAGAAAACATTATTTGCTCCCCATTTCGCTGACTTTAGAACCAGGTCTTATCTTCTTAAAATTATTCATAATAATCTTGTCGCCATTTTTTAAGCCACTGCTAACTACGGCGTAATCATTTGTTTGATAAATGACCTTAATGGGTGTTTTGACAACTTCGCCATTAACAAGCGTATAAACATAAACTTCTTCTTGATTCCTTAAAATGGCTATTTGAGGCACTTTAAAACCATCTTTTTGCATAAAACCTTCTGAAGTGATAGTTGTAAAAATTCCCGGAAGCAAAGTGCCATTTTGATTATCAAATACTGCTTTAGCCTTAACACTCCCGCTTTTTGCATCAATTACAGAATCTATAAAGGTTAAATTCCCCTCAACATCAATTTCATTAAGTTTGAAGCTAGCTTTTAGATTATCAAGTTCCCATTTACCGCTATCAACATTGCGTTTTAGTTTTAATTTGTCAGTATCCGAAATGTAAAAATCCGCATAGATAGGATTTAAATTTGTAATCCTTACAAGCTCTGTGGAGCTAGCATTTACATAAGTGCCTATATTAATTAAAGCATCGCCTACCATACCATCAAAAGGAGCTTTAACTTCGGTATGGGCTAAATCTATCCTTGCGTTTTGAAGCTCGGCTCTTGCACTTGTAAGATTTGCTTTAGAGCTATTATAATTTGCAAGACTTGTATCATACTCTTTTTGTGAAATGGCTTTTTTTTCGATTAAGATTTTATTTCTTTTAAATTCCTTGCTCGCATTTTCATAATTAGCTCTTGCATTTAAGGCTTTACCATAAGCCATATTTACATTTGCCTCAAATTTATCAGGCTCGATTAAAAAAAGCTTATCGCCCTTTTTTACTTTTTGACCAGCTTCGAAAAATTTTTCTATTATCACCCCACTAACTTGTGGTTTGATAAAGGCATCATAATCGCTTACAAGTTGTGCTGGGTAACTAAAATGTAAAGGGATATTTTCACTTTGTGCTATTATGGTGCTAACGGGTTGAGGGGGCATTTGTCTTTTTTGCTCCTCCTCTTTAGAGCAAGCATTAAAAAGCACAGCAACGCTTAAAAATATGAGAGTTTTTTTGCCAAATTGATTCATTTTATTCGCCTTAAATTATTTATTTTTAGTAATTTATATTACTCTTTTTTACAAAAGCCCCATTTTATATAAAATTGGTTAATAAAAGAGAAAAATTATCTTTTAACCCCATTTAAAAAAAGCTCAACTACAAAATTCACATGTTCTTTTTGTTCTTTTTTACTCATAACCTTAGTGTCAATGAGTATGTTTAGAGTGTGATATGGCTCTCTTAACATTGTGCAAAATAAAGTTGCAAGCTTTTCCGCATTTGCTTTAAAATAGTCTTCTTTTTGATTTTTAAAGCAAGAAACAAGGATATTGTGAGCGAAATTTCTCTCATTATTTTTAATCCACTCTTCCAAATTTTTATCTTCATTATAAACTTGGGAATAGATAATTTTGCCAAAAGTTGTGGTTTGTTTTTGATTAAAAATTTTCACATAAGTCAAGCCAAAATGATAAAGAATATCTTCAAGTCTTTTGCTTTCACTTTCCTTAATTTTAGAATTTAAAAGCTCAAAATGTCTTTTGCAAACATCATTTAAGATTTCAAAAAATAAGCCTTCTTTATTTTTATAAGCGGTGTAGATATTAGAATATGACCCGCCAGAAATTTTAATAATATCACTCAAGCTTGTTTTCGTGTAGCCCTTGGTAAGAAAAAGCTCAAGGGCGACAGCTTTGATTTTTTCTTGTCTTGCTAGAACTTTTACGGATGGCTCTTTGCTTCTTTTATTCACCATTTTTTCCTTTTAAAAGAGTGCTTTTTGGATAGACAAAAATGCTTTCTCTATATACGACTATGTTTGGGTCATCAAGGGCGTAGGCTTTGATTTTAAGTGAAAAAATTGTGTCTTTTTGATTATCATTAGCTAATTCTTTAAGGGCTTCTAGGACAATGATTTTCTTATCTTTTGCTCCAGCTTCTAGTTTAAAGGGCTTGGTTGGTCTTAGAATTTTAACTCCATTTTCCACCCCCTCCAAAGTAGCTTCAAAATAATATTCGTGTGGCTTACTATCTGTATTTTGAAATAAGAAGGTATAAGCATTTGTAATTTGCAAAACATTATTTTTATGCTTGATACTATAAAGCTCCGTGCTTCTATTGATATTAAGGAGCATATTTTCTTTTCTAGAGCCCATAACAAAAAGTGCAATTAAAGCTATGGTTAAAACTCCAGCATAAGCTATGGTTCTAAATCTAAAATAATTCACTTTTTCACGCGTTTGCATAGCCTTCGCACTTGTCCAGTTAATCAAACTTGGTCGATTAAATTTGCTTTGTATAGTAGAGCAAGCATCAGCACATTCTAAACAATTAATACACTCAAGCTGCATCCCAGCTCTAATGTCAATGTGCGTAGGACATACACTCACACAGGCTTCACAGCCTATGCACTCACCTTGTGGAGGTTTTTTATAAAGCTTAGTTTTCCCATCATAAATCACACCACCTCTTTTTTCATCATAAATCACTTGCATAGTATCGCGGTCAAACATTACAGATTGAATTCTTGCATAAGGACAAACATAAATGCAAAATTTTTCCGCTAGATAGGTTATATCTAAGGTCAAAAATAAAGACGCACAAAATAAAATTCCAAACAAAAGCAAATGTTCTTCTGGATTTTGTATATAAATGAAAAAATCTTCAGGTGGTATAAAATACCATAATAAATTACTTACAGCCACGATAGAAATAAGGTAAAAAAGTAATACGCCTAAGAATTTTTTAAAAAATTGCCCTTCATATTCTTTTTGTTTATTATTGATATTTTTGCGAATTTTTAAAAGTTTTGTTTGAATAATATCTCTATAAATCACACGAAATATAGTTTGCGGACAACTCCACGCACACCAAATTCTACCAGCTAAAGTTGTAACAAAAAAGATAGTTAAAAAAAGCAAAATAAGTACAAAGGGCATAAGATAAAATTCCTGAGTATCAAAAGCGGTAAAAAACAAATGAAGCTTTTTGTGGTCAAAACTTAGTAGAAAAAAGTGATTATCATTAATTCTTATAAAAGGTAGGGTAAAAATAATAATGGTAGTGATAAGATACCAAATATATCTTTTTTGCGTGTAATGCGTGATGTGTCCTTGCATAGAAGAACTCCTTGTGTTTAGTTTTTATTAATTGTAATGCAAATAAACAAAAACAATTCTTAAATAAAAATTTTATTTATATCATTTTTGTTAAATTTACTTTATTTTATTATAATTTCGCCTCATAAATTTTTATGAAGAAAGGTGGTGAGGGTCGTGCCAGGTATTAAGGTGCATCCTAACGAGTCTTTTGATGAAGCGTATCGCAAATTCAAAAAACAAGTTGATAGAAATCTTGTTGTAACTGAAGTGAGAGCAAGAAGGTTTTTTGAGCCTATGACTGAAATTCGTAAAAAGCAAAAAATTTCAGCTCGTAAAAAAATGCTTAAGAGACTTTATATGCTAAGACGCTACGAATCAAGACTTTAATCTTAAAGCCCGTAAGGGCTTTTTCATTTTTTAAACTCTTAATTTATTATTTTGCGTTAAAATTCCTTTAGATTTTAAATTTAAAGGGAAAATATGTCAAAAATTCAAAAAATCCTCAAAATCGGTATGATAAGTGGTTTAACAGCCGTTGCTGCTGGGGCTTTGGTTGGCTGCAATGATTCAACTCAAACTTCAAGTGAAAGCACACAAAACGCTCAACAAGGTGCTTTTGTCATTATAGAGGAAACAGCTCCTAATCAATACAAAATCAAAGAGCAGTTTCCAAGTGCTGAAACTAGAGTTGTTTTACAGCAGCTTGACGGAACGGAAAGAGTTTTAACTAAAGAAGAAATGGACGCTCTTATTAAGGAAGAGGCAGCGAAAATAGATGAGGGAACTTCAAATTTAACCAAAGATAACGCTCAAATAAGTAGTGGAGGCTTAAGTCTTGGAGAAACATTGTTAGCAAGTGCGGCGGGAGCAATTTTGGGTAGCTGGATAGGCTCAAAGCTTTTTAATAATCAAAATTTTGCAAATCAGCAAAGAGGAGCTTTTTCAAATCAAAGTGCTTATCAAAGAAGTATGAATAGTTTTAATAAAGCTGGAACAGCAGGTGCTAGTAAGGCTGGAACAAAATCGGGCTTTTTTGGTGGTGGTTCAAAATCAACAACAAACAATTCAAATTTTGGCTCATAAATTTAAGTAAAATGTAATGAAAAAATAAATATTAACTTAAATTGTGTTATACTTTTTAAAATTTTCTTAAATATAAAGGATAAAAAATGAGAATTTTGATTATAGAAGATGATATAGGTCTTAACAAGAGCATAGTGGAAAACCTTGCTCAATTTGGCTATCAAAGTGATTCTTCTGAGAATTTTAAGGATGGAGAATACTTCATCGGTATTAGACATTATGATTTAGTCTTGGCGAACTGGACCTTAGCTGATGGTGATGGGGCGGAGCTTATTCGTCTTGTTAAACAAAAGTCTCCTCGCACTCCTGTGATTATTATTTCTTCAAAAGCAGATAAGGATAATGAAATAAAAGCTTTAAAATTGGGTGCTGATGATTTTATCAAAAAACCTTTTGATTTTGATATATTCTTAGCTAGAATTGAAGCAAGGCTAAGACTTGGCGGAACAAATGTGATTAAAATAGAAGATTTGACAATAGACCCAGATGAAGAAAAAATTACATATAAAGGGCAAGATATTGAGCTTAAAGGTAAGCCTTTTGAGGTGCTAACACATCTTGCAAGGCATTCTGATCAAATTGTTTCTAAAGAGCAGCTCTTAGATGCGATTTGGGAGGAACCTGAGCTTGTAACGCCAAATGTTATTGAAGTAGCTATTAATCAAATTCGTCAAAAAATGGATAAGCCGCTTAATATCTCTACCATAGAAACGGTTCGTCGTAGGGGCTATCGTTTTTGCTTCCCTAAAAAATTTTAATTTTTGCACCTTATGGTGCAAATTTTCCCCTTTGTTTTTTAGTTTATATTTTCTTTAAGTTTTCTTATTGTATAAGGTTAAATTATTTTATTGTGAAAGGTAAAAATGTCTCTTTTAATCACAAAAGATTGTGTTTGTTGCGATGCTTGTAGGGAAGAATGTCCTGATGATGCTATTTGTGAAAATAGCCCCATTTATGTTATTGATCCCGATCTTTGTTCTGAGTGTGTGAATGATTTTTCCGAACCTGCTTGTATAGTCGCCTGCCCTTATGAGTGCATTATACCAGACCCTGACAATAGTGAAACCATAGAAGAACTTCGTCTTAAAAGTCGTCATAGAGAAAATTAAATGGCAAAAAAAACAGCTGTTGTGGATTTAGGTTCAAATTCTATAAGAATGATAGTATTTGAAAAAACTTCACGCTATGGTTTTTATACGGCTGCGGAATTTAAAAGAAAAGTAAGACTTGGTGAAAATGCCTATAATAATGGTAAAATTTTACAAGAAGAAGCTATGCAAAGGGCTGAAGATGCCTTAAGATATTTTAAGGAGTGTGCTTATAAGCATAAGTGTAAGAAAATTTTTATTGTGGGGACTTCAGCCTTAAGAGATGCACCAAATTCTAAGGATTTTATTCAAAGAATTAAGGAAAGGCTAGGATTAAACATTCGCTGTATCGATGGAAAGAGTGAAAGCTATTTGGGAGGCTTGGCTGCTTTAAATTTACTTAGCCCTTTTAAAAATGCTACTACACTCGACATAGGTGGCGGATCAAGTGAGCTTTGCTTGATTAAGGATAATAAAATTGTAGATTACATCTCTCTTGATATAGGCACGGTAAGACTTAAGGAGCTTTTTTACGATACTAATAAGCTGGGCAATATTGAAGCGTTTTTAAAGCCTATTTTAGAACAAATTCCTACGCATTTTTGCAATGATAATCTTATAGCCATAGGTGGAAGCTTGAGAGCTATTTCCAATTCCATTATGCAAAAAAATTCTTATCCTTTAAAAAATTTGCACGATTATCGTTATGATTTTAAGAGTGAAAAACAGCATATTATAAAAATGCTCAATGCGGACGCGCAGGCTTTAACAAATTTTGGCATTAAAAAAGAGCGTTTTGATACTATTCAAGAGGGTACTTTGATTTTTCTTAAAATCGCAGAAAGGCTTAAAAGTAAGCAGGTTATTACAAGTGGAGTTGGCATACGCGAAGGAGTTTTTTTAAAAGATTTGCTTAGGGTAAATCACACTTTTCCTATTAATTTTAATCCTAGCCTAAAGTCTTTGCAAGATCGATTTTTAAAGCAGGATTTAAATTATAAAACTCCACATTTTGCTTCACAGCTTTTTGATGTTTTGCAAGATTTGCATTATTTAAATAGAAGATATAGAAACATTTTGATAAATGCCGCAAAGCTTTCTCATATAGGCGAATATTTAAATTTTTATTTTGCTAATGAACACGCTATGAATTTTATATTGGGTGGATTAAGCTATGGATTTTCGCACCAAGATAAAGTTTTAATCGCTACGATTATTAGACTAAATGGCAAAAAATCAAATCCTTATAGCAATGATCCTTTGAGGCAACTTTTACCTAATACTAAAATTATAACTTGGTTAAGTTTTCTTCTGGCTTTAGCAAAAGCGTTAAATTATGAAGATAAGGTTTCTTTTAAATTATTAGGTAGCACTTTATATATTTATAACGAGGATAAGGAATTAAATTTAGCCAAAGAAGAGCTTAAGAAAATATCAAAGTCCATTTCTCTAACTCTTGTTATCAATCAAATTCCTTAAGCTTTCTTTTGCTTTTCTAAAATGATATTTTGAATTTTTCTTTTGTTATTTTCAAAGAAAGAGTTGAAATTTTCCTCATTGACCTTTGCTTCTTCTTGCGGTATTTCTTTGCTTTCTAAAAGAAGATTTGAATTTCCTATGATTAAAACATAGCGTTTATTTTCATAATCTAAAACGACAAGCTGATTATTTCTATCTATATTTCTTTGAAATTTAATTCCGCCAAAATTTTTTGAATTCACATTTGTTTTTTTAAGCCACCATAAAACTATAAGTAAAAGCACCAAAACAAGCATAACAAGTATGTAATTTGTATAATCATAACTTTCAATATCTTTGGGTTTAGGCATTAAATCGTTTTGTTTATCCGCTTCTTGCTTAATGGGTTGAGAAAGTGAAGGAAGATTTGCACCTTCAGGTAAGGCTCTTATGCGAAGTCCAAATTTGTCATTGATTGTGCTTAGGCTAAAGTCTAGCTTTTCTTTTGTTTGAAACATAATGTGAGTTGCATTATTTTTAGAGCTAATTTGAATTTTATTGATGAGTTTAGAATTTAAACTTTTAAGCTCTTCTTTAGCTTCAAGTCCTTCAAAGCTTAAAAGGGCAAATTCTCCCTCTTTTTTTTGGGAAATTTTACCTTGATAAGCACTATCAAAAGAAAGCATTAAATCAACTCTGTCATTTCTATCATAAATATTATAATTAATGAGTTTAGCGCTAAAAAGAGGCATAGTCATTAAAAGTAAAAGAAAAATTTTTTTCACTAAATTTCTTTTTTGAAGTATTGTAAGACCGTTTTGGAGTCGAGGATTTCATTAATTCTTATGGCTAGATTTTTCTCATAGACCATAACTTCACCTTTTCCAAAAATTCTCTTATTGATGTAAAGCTCCACGCTTTCCCCCGCAGGCTTTTCAAGGTCTATTACAGAACCGACCTCAAGTTTTAAAAGCTCTGATACGCTCATATTGGTAGTGCCTAGCTCACTAACAAAATCCACCGTGATATCTAAAATGTCCTCATAGGAATTTAAAAGACCATGCGCATCGTGGATATCTTCGATTACTTCATCACTCATATTTTTTAAAGCCTATTCTAAAATTGTAATTGTCAATGGAGTAAGTCAAAGACTCATCAAGCTTAATTGTAGAAAAATCTATACGACCTAAATATTCTGGTATGCCAAGCTTGTATTCATCTTCACCTTTAGCGTCATTTAGTAAATTTTTAGCATAACCTATGATTTGATTTGCACATTCTTTTGTTAGATCGCACCAATCGTCTTCTTTAAATTTATAATCACTTATTAAAACATCGGCGAATTTTTTCAAGGCTTCCTTAGGAAAAAAGAGGTAAAAATCATACTCGTTACCCTTAGTCCCTTCGATAGGTATAGAAGCACCATAAAGCTCACCACCGATATTTTCACCCTTTTCTATGCGTAGTCTTAAAATATGTTCACAAAAATGAGTAATGGAATATTCAAGTATTTTTAACATTTAAGCTCCTTATTCTAACTTTAAATTTACATTATATTATAAAAAAAGTAAAAATTAACTAAAAGGTTATTTTTTAAAGATTTCTTTCACATTTTTTATCACTTCATCGATGTTCTCATTTTGAAATTCATTAACTATACTTGTGCCGACAATAGCTCCATCGCTAATTTTGTGAATTTTTTCAACATCTTCACAATTTTTTATGCCAAAACCTACAAAAATAGGCAGTTTTGTATAGGCTCTAATTTCTTCAATTTTATTCACCAAAAGTTCATTACGAGAAGATTTTCCGCCCGTTAGTCCTATGCTTGCTAAAAGATAAATAAAGCCATTTGCATTTTTGCAAAGTTTAGCTATGCGTTCTTTTGGTGTTGTAAGGCTGATGAAAGTGATGAGAACTAAGCCCTCTTTGTCGCATTCTTTTTTTAAATCGCTGCTTTCTTCATAGCTTAACTCAGGCACGATTAAACCACAAATTCCAGCCTTTTTAGCCGCTTTTACAAAGGCTTTTAATCCATAAGCAAAGATTAAGTTATAATACGCCATAAAAACTAGGGCTTTGTTAGTTTCGATTTTTTCTAGTTTTTCTAATATTTTATGTATGGTTGTTCCATTTTCTAAAGCTTTGTTAGCAGCGTTTGCAATGATTTCTCCATCGGCTATGGGGTCGCTATAAGGCACACCAACTTCTAAAATATCGATATTACACTCATCTAAACGCTTGATAAATTTCACACTCATATCTAAATTAGGATATCCCATCACAATGTAAGCAATATTTGCCTTGTTTTTATAAAATTTTCTAAAATCAACCATAAATTGTTCCTTTTTTATAAGCTCTAATGCTTGTCATATCTTTATCCCCACGCCCAGAAAGATTAACGATAATCACACTTTTTTTCTTTAGAGTGGGGCAGAGTTTTTCCAAAAAAGCTAAGGCGTGCGAACTTTCGATAGCGGGGATAATCCCTTCCTCCTTACAAAGTAGTTTTAAAGCCCTTATACACTCATCATCGCTAATTGCCTCATACTTAGCCCTTTTACTTTCAAACAAATGTGCGTGCAAAGGTCCCACTCCGGGATAATCAAGCCCCGCAGAAATGCTATGCACGGGCAGTATATTCCCCAACTCATCTTGCAAAACCTTAGTTTTCATTCCGTGAATAATGCCCGTTTTTCCCTTAGTTAAAGTTGCAGCATGATAAGGCGTATCAATGCCAAGTCCCGCAGCCTCTACGCCTATAAGTTTGACGCTTTTATCATTTAAAAATTCGTTAAAAATTCCCGCTGCATTTGAACCTCCACCAACTGCTGCGATGATATAATCAGCCTTTTTACCAAGCTTTCTAAGCTGCATTTTGCACTCTTTGCCTATGACACTTTGAAAATGCGTTACCATTTTAGGATAGGGATAAGGACCAACCGCACTTCCTACGACATAAAATAAATTTTTTATATCACTTACCCAATGTTGAATTGCCGCTGTTGTAGCTTCTTTTAAGGTTTTAAGCCCGCTTTCAATGGCATTAACTTTCGCACCTAAAAGTTCGATTTTATAGACATTTAAAGCTTGTCTTTGCACATCGACAGCACCCATAAAAATTTCACACTCAAGTCCCAAAAGTGCCGCAGCAGTAGCAGTGGCTAGTCCGTGCTGTCCGGCGCCTGTTTCGGCTATGATTTTTTTCTTACCCATTTTTTTAGCAAGCAAGGCTTGAGCTATGGCATTATTGATTTTATGTGCGCCTGTGTGATTTAAATCTTCTCTTTTGAGATAAATTTTATGTCCGTAAATTTTGCTTAAATTCTTAGCGTAATAAAGAGGAGTTGGGCGTCCAACATAATTTTTTAAGAGCTCGTTTAATTCTTTTTTAAATTCTTTATCCTTGCTAAATTTCAAAAAAGCTTTTTCAAGCTCATTTAGGGCAAACATCGCACTTTCTGGTAAAAATTGCCCCCCATAATTTCCATAATAGCTTTTTTTCATTTTTGAAACTCCTTAATTAAGTCTTTAATTTTAGCAAGTTCTTTTAAACTTTGCGAATTTTCTACCTTAGAATTAACATCGATGAGAGTGGGATTTAAAGCTTTAGCTTCGCGGATATTATGCACTCCTATACCTCCAGCTATGCCAAATTTTTGTTTATAATCTTTTAGCAAATTCCAGTCAAAACTGATCCCATTTCCACCCTTAAATTTACCTTTAGTGTCAAAAAGAGTCATATCTGCATAAATTTGACTAGGCATTTGAAGATTTTCTCCTACGCTAATGACTTGCCAAACGAAAAGTTTATTTTTTTGCAAAATTTCGAAATCTTTTTGAGCGATGTGTCTGTGAATTTGCACGCCGTCAAGCTCTGCATTTTGAGCTATTTTAAGGATAAATTCTAAGCTTTCATCGACAAAAACCCCCACGACTTTTTTATGATTTTTATGGATGATTTGAGAGAGTTTTATCGCCGTTTTCTCATCGACCTTTCGCACACTTTGAGCAAAAATTAAACCTAGATAATTAATCTGTTCTAAGCCACTGATTTGCTCAGCGTTTAAAATGTCTTTTATGCCGCAAATTTTAAGCTTTGTCATTTTGATAAGCTTTAAAAAATTCATATACAAGCCCCGAATTTAAAGCCTCTAAAATTATATCTTTAGCCTCCAAAGGACTTGCTGCTTTATTAGCGGTATAAAGTGCAAACATCGCATTTAAAACGACTATATCAAATTTTGCACCTTTAAGTTTTGCACTTAAAATAAGCTCTAAATCTTTAGCATTATTTTCAGGGCTTGAGCCTAAAATTTCACTATGAAAAGCCCTTTTAAAGCCAAATTGCTCGGGGGCAATATTATATTCATAAATTTCATTATCTTTTAATTCTATAATTTTACTTTCATCGCAAATGCTAAGCTCATCCATTCCATCATTTCCCCTTACCACTAAGGCGTGTTTTCTTCCAAGAGACTTTAAGACTTCAGCCAAAAGCCTATGAACTGGAGCGTGATAATTTCCCATAAGCTGATATTTAAGCTTTAAATTTGGATGCAGCAAGGGACCTAAGACATTAAACACCGTTCTTACTCCTAGCTTAGAGCGAATTTCTCTTAGTTCGCCTACTAAGGGGTGAAAAAATGGCGCGTGAAAGAAGTTAAGATTTTTTTCCTCTAAAAGTTTTAAACCCTCCTCTAAAGATGAGGGGATTGGAATTTGTAAAGCTTCTAAAACATCGCTACTTCCACTTGAGCTAGATACTGCGCGGTTGCCGTGTTTAGCGACTTTTACCCCCAAAGACGCAAGGATAAAAGCTACCGCCGTCGAGACATTAATGCTCTTAAAGCCATCGCCCCCAGTGCCACAAATATCTATCATCTCACTTTCATCACTAAAGGTTTTAGAATAACGCAAGATATTTTGCACGAAAGCACTTAAAGACTTTTGATTGAGTGATTTTTCTGTGATGAGTATGAGTAGGGCGGCGATTTGCAAAGGCTCATATTCTTTACTCATTATAAATTCGCAAATATTTTTAAAATCTTCACTTTCTAAGGCGATATTTTCACTGAGTTTATGCAGGTATTGATTTAAATTTTTATCTTGCTTTATTTCTTTTTTATTTTCATTGAGAAAATTAGAGAAAATTTGCAAACCATACTCACTAAAATAGCTTTCTGGGTGAAATTGTATCCCAAAATAAGGCAAATTTTTATGCCTCATCGCCATCAAAACTCCATCTTCACTATAAGACAGAGCTTCTAAATCCTCGCTAAGTTCCACAACTTCTAAAGAGTGATAACGCATAATGTTAAAGCTTTTTGGCAAATTTTTAAACAAAATGCTTTCTTTTTGTATAGTAAGTGTGGAGCTTTTTGCGTGAGCTATGTTTTGAAGTCTTTTAATTTTAGCATTAAAGCTAAGTCCTAAAGCCTGATGCCCTAAACAAATTCCAAGCACAGGAATTTCTAGTTTTGCTTTAAAAATTTCAAGGCAAATTCCGCTATCTTTTGGGTGTTTTGGACCCGGACTTAAAATGATATGAGAAGGATTTAAAGTCTTGATTTCGCTAAGGCTTATTTTATCGTTTCTAACGACCTTAATTTCATCATTACTTAACCTTTCAAGCATTAATTTAATATTATAAACAAAAGAGTCGTAATTGTCGATTAAAAGTATCATTTTGCAAGCCTTTCAAATGTCGTTAGTAAAGCTTTTCTTTTGGCACAAATTTCATCATATTCTTTTTTTGCTTCGCTTTTTAGCACTATACCTGCACCGCTTGAAATGTAGGCTTTGTCATCTTTGAAAAAGGCAGAGCGTATGATAAGAGCTAAAACGACATTTTCATTAAAATTTAAAAAGCCTACCGCACCGCCATAAACGCCACGATTAAGATTTTCAAGTTCACTGATGATTTCTAAGGCACGAATTTTAGGTGCACCGCTTAGAGTCCCTGCTGGAAAAAGTGCGCCAATAGCGTCAAAAATGCTGGCTTCTTCTCTTAAATTAGCATAAACCTCGCTAACGATGTGCATCACATATTTGCTTTTTAGGACATTATAAAGTTTTTCAACTCTAGTATTTTTACCAAATTTAGAGATGTCATTTCTAGCTAAATCTACAAGCATTCTATGCTCACTCAATTCTTTTTCATCACTTAAAAGATCTTTTTCTAACGCCTCTAAATTGCTATTTGCGTCTAAATTTCTTGTTCCAGCTATGGGTGCTGTAAAAATTTCTTTTTGCTTAATGCTAAGTAAAAGCTCAGGCGATGAGCCTAAAACTACGCCATATTGAGTAGGGAAATAAAACATATAAGCACTAGGATTTTCAAGGCTTAAAGCCTCATAATAATCAAAAGGCTTAAGATTATGTTTAATGCAAAGTTGTTTGCTTAAAACGACTTGAAAAATATCTCCACTCAAAAGATATTCTTTAGCCTTTTCGACCATAGCTTCATAGCTTTCTTTCTCTTCTTTTAAGTCGTTTAAAATGCTAAATTCAGCTTTGTTTTTAGGAGGAATTTTAAAATGATCATCTAAGAAATCAAAATAAGTTTTTTCTCCAAATTTAAAAAACATTTTGCTGTTTTTTTCATAGAGCAAATAAGCCTTAGCATTAGCAAATAAAAAGGGCGGGAAATCGTAATTTTTACGCTCTAAAGAGGGCAAATTTTCAAACAAATGAATAAAATCTGCACTCAAAACCCCAAAAAAACCCGCATATTCGCATAATTTTTCTCTTGCCGCACACTCATAAAATTTAGCTTTTAATTCGCTAAATGTTATAGAATTAGCATCTAAATATTCACAATCAATCCCAATAATAACCTTATTTAAATCCTGTGTAAAATAAGAATTAGGATATTTTTCTAAAATTTGTCTATAATAAAAATTGACATCTTTGCTAAGCATTAGTATTTCCCTTAAGTTTTCTTATAGAAAGTTTAAATTATCATTTTATCAAATTTTATTTAAAGAAGTATTTAAGAAGGAAGTGCCTAAGCTTAGGCACTTTGATTATTTAGCCACAGGCCAAAAGATTTTAGGCTCTTCACCAACTCTAGCTTCGCCGTGATACATTCCAAGTTTATCTTTGGTCCAAGCATATCCTACTTTACCATTTTTATCGATTGAGATAATGCCACCAATTCCGCCAAGTTCTGCTACCTCTTTAATGGTTTCTTCTGCTGCTTTTTGGATAGATAATTTTTTATGCTTGTAAAGGGCTGCGACTTCGTGTGCTGCTGCCACTCTTATGTAAATATCGCCCGTCCCTGTGCAAGAAACAGCAACAGAATCATTATTTGCATAATTTCCAGCTCCTATGATAGGGGAGTCTCCTATGCGTCCGGTCATTTTATTTGTCGTTCCGCCTGTGCTTGTTCCAGCGGCTAAATTTCCATTTTTATCTAAGGCGATTGCTCCTACTGTTCCTAAATAAGGCTCTGTGCTAAGTCCTAAATGCGCCTTAGCCTTATCACTATCGAGTAAAACTTCTTTGCTTTTTTGTGCTTCTTTTAATTGTTTATAGCGGTGTTCTGTGTAGAAATATTTTTGCTTGACGATTTCTAAGCCATTTGCTTTGGCTAATTTATCCGCACCTTCACCGGCAATTAGGGTATGTGGCGTTTTTTCCATAACCACTTTTGCCGCCTCGATAGGATTTTTAATCGTTCTTGCCATAGCGATAGCACCTGCATTTAAGGTTTTCCCATCCATTAATGAAGCGTCAAGTTCGTTATAGCCATCAGCGGTAAATACAGCTCCTTTACCTGCATTAAATTCAGGGCTATCCTCCATTACTTTAATTGCAGCAATTACAGCATCGGTTGAGCTTCCACCAGCTTCAAGAATTTTTTGACCAGCTTTAAGCGATTCTTTCATTACCACTTCTCTTTTAGCAAATTCCTCTTTTGTAAGACCTAAACCGCTTGTTCCTCCGTGGATTACAATGACAGGCTTAAAATCTTTCGCATAAAGATTTGCACTTGCTAAAAACGCAAGGCTAGCCATTACCAACAAGGCTTTTTTGCCACCTTTTACCAAATTCATCACTTCTCCTTTTGATAAAATTAAAAGTCATAAAATTTTCATTTAAAATTATAAATGTATAGTAAATCAATTTTTTATGCTAAAATTCGCTCCTTATTTTTACAAAAGGCTTGAATTTGAAAAAAGAAGTCAGTGTTAATTTAGCTTGGTGTTTGGTGCTTTTGGGCGGTTTTGTGGAGTGCTTTTGGGTGAGTGGCTTAAAATATGCCAATGAGCTTATTTGGTATGTTTTAACGGGTTGTGGGATTTTGATCTCCTTTTGCTGTGCCGTGGTGGCTATGCAAAAGATTGAGGTAAGCGTGGCTTATGCGGTGTTTGTAGGTATAGGCACAGCGGGAGTGGTTTTGGCTGAAATGCTCTTTTTCAATGAGCCTTTTTCTTTGCTTAAAATTTCTTTAATTTTCATCTTGCTTTTGGGCGTGGTGGGACTTAAATTTGTCAGTAGAGAAAATGATGAAGCTTTAGTGGAGGAACTTTCGCAGGATTTGGGACTAGATTTTGAGGAGAAAAAATGAGCTGGTTTTTTCTTTTTTTAGCTGGGTGTATGGAAATTTTGGGCGTGATAGCGATGAAAAAACTTGTCCTTACAAAACGGAAAATCTACCTCCTTGCCATTTTAATGCAGTTTTCTTTAAGCTTTGGCTTTCTTTCTTTGGCTATGCGTGAAATTTCTATGGCAACTGCTTATGCGATATGGACAGGCATAGGAGCGGCTGGAGGCGTGATAGTGGGCGTGGTGTTTTTTAAAGAAAGCAAAAGCTTAATGAAGCTTTTTTTCTTAGGACTTATCTTAGCCTCAAGCGTAGGCTTGAAGTGGATTTCATAATGCAAATTTATATTAGTGGGATTCATACAGACGCTGGGAAAACGCATTTTAGTGCGGCTTTTTGTGCAAATTTAAACTATGATTATTTTAAACTCATACAAGCTGGCACTCCAAAAGATAGTGATTTAATTGCTAAGTTAAGCCCTAAAACACGCATTTTAAAAGAGGGCTTTACACTTCAAACACCCACTTCACCACATTTAGCTAAGATAAAAGAAAAAGCAAATTATCAGGCTTTTTCTTTACAAATTCCCAATAATGAAAATTTGTTAATAGAATTAGCCGGTGGGCTTTTCACGCCTCTTGATGAAAATTTTGCGATGATAGATTTTATGCAAAAATTTCAAAAACCGACTATTTTAGTGGGGCGTTATTATCTTGGGAGTATTAATCACATTTTACTAAGTATAGAAGCGCTTAAAATGAGGCAAATTCCCATACTTTTTTTGGCGATGATGGGGGAAAAAGAGCCTTTGCAAGATGAATTTATTAAAAGCTATGCAAAAATTCCTATCATTAATCTTTCTTTTTTTAATGCAAAAAATATAGAAAATAAGGAATTTAAAAGTCAAGTTGAAACTTTTCTTAAGCTTTAAATTCCTTAAAAATTTCTATCAAACTATCTACAACATAAGAAATTTCATCTTTTGTAATGATATAAGGTGGCATAAAATAAATGGTATTTCCTAGCGGTCTTAGCAAAAGCTTTTTTTGTAAGGCTTTTTCATAGACTAAAAGTCCAGCTCTAGGAATTTGAGAAATGATGTCAAAAGCGTAAATCATACCTTGTTGTCTAAAATTTTTTAAAAAATCAAATTCCTTAAGTTTTTCAAATTCTTGCTTAATGAAAAGGCTTAATTTAGCGTTTTTTTCTAAAACATTTTGCGTTTCAAAAATATTTAAAACCTCATTAGCTGCTGCTGTGGCAAGGGCATTACCCGTGTAAGAGTGCGAGTGTAAAAAGGCTTTATTATCCTCATAAGGTGCGTAAAAGGCATTATAAATTTCATCTTTTACCAAAACCACAGCCAAAGGCAAAAAGCCCCCCGTAATGCCCTTAGAAAGACAGAGATAATCGGGCTTTTCCTTACAATAATCCATAGCAAAAAGCTTTCCTGTGCGACCAAAACCAACGGCAATTTCATCGAAAATCACCTGCACATCAAAATGATGACAAAGCTTAATCGCTTCGTCTAAAAAGCCAAAATGATACATATTCATATTTCCAGCACACTGCACTAAAGGCTCTACGATAAAAGCACAAAGAGAATTTGCGTGTTTTTCTAGGGTGCTTTTAAGCTCTTTTAAAGCCTCCTCATAATCTTCTCCGCTTGGGGCTTTTGTGCTTAAATTTTCTAAAAATAATGGATTATAAGTTTGCTTATAAAGCTTGACATTACCTACGCTTAAAGCTCCTAAAGTTTCGCCGTGGTAGGAATTTGTAAGGGATAAAAACTTATTCTTTTTCTTGCCCTTATTAAGATGATAATGAAAGCTCATTTTAAGAGCGGCTTCGATGATAGAGGAGCCATTATCTGCATAAAAGCACTTATCAAAGCCACTTAAAGCACAAAGCCTTTGAGAAAGCCTAATAATACCCTCGTGGCTAAAACCCGCTAAAAGCACATGTTCTAAGCACTCAAGTTGAGTTTTTATGGCGTTTGAAATTTCAGGATTACAATGACCAAAAAGATTCACCCACCAAGAGCTAATGCAGTCTATATAAGCTTTATCATCAAAATCGTAAAGCCATACTCCTTGTGCTTTTTTTATAGGGATTAGGGGGATTTTTTCGTGGTCTTTCATTTGTGTGCAAGGATGCCAAAGGTATAATAAATCTAGCTCTTTTAACATAATTTTCCTTTTTTATAACAATATAAATTTTAAAAGTTAATAACTAAGCTTAAATTTACAAAAAAACGCCCAAAAAGCCGAAATTTATAATCAATACTCAAGGGTTGTGAGTCGCTTGGGTAATGTCAAGGCACAAAATTTGGTTCAAAAATATTTCAAGCCTTGCGATTTTGAATTTAGAGGTT
>NZ_JANURX010000042.1:0-740 GCF_030250085.1 Campylobacter felis | reverse complement strand
ATCATACTGATTAAGATAGTTTCTAAAAGTGTATAAAATATGTGAAAATTCCCTTTGCTCATCTTTACTTAAGGCTTTAAAATCATCTAAATACAACGACCCGTCAAGACTCCCTCCATATCTTTGACAAAAATGCTCATAATTATCCACTACTTCACTTAAAGTATTGTTTATTTGTGCTATAATTTCTGTGTTAGATTTGTTGGGCGCAGATAGAACCCCTGTAAAAGCTTGTTGGGCTGTGGAATCTCGAAGTTTGGAATCTAACTTCAAAATTTCCTTTGCTTTATCAAGCTTATTTAAAAGATTATTATTTTTCTTTGGTGCTAAGGATAAAGCCTTAAAAGCCTCTCCATAATCCCTATTTACATTGACAAAAAATAATTTATCATTAAAACTTTTCGCAAAAATTAAATCCTCATTTTCATCGATAAACACCGCTTCAGGCTCATTAAAAGTCTCTTTGATTTGTAGGATATATTTTTCACGCTTATTTTTTATAAGCTTTTCCAAATCTTTTTTGTTTAGCTTAATCTCCTTACCTAAACGCTCTTTTAAATCGACTGGAATTTCTACTATTGCTTCCTCATCTAAACTTTTAAGCCCAAACGCCTCTAACCACTCTTTTTGTGCTTCTTTTAACGCCTCTTCTTCTTTGATTTTCGCCTTGATTTTGTCCAAATCCCTCTCTAAATGCCTTATTAAAAAGGCTTTTTCCTTACCATTTAAGGCACTTTGCT
>NZ_JANURX010000041.1:0-788 GCF_030250085.1 Campylobacter felis | reverse complement strand
ACTCTCATACAGCACATATTGAAATCTTTGTGCTATCATTTCAGCTCTTTGAAAAATCAGTCTTTGATGCTCTGGCTCTTTATAAACGCATTCTAAACTTTCTTTAAAAAGCTTAAGCCACACAGCAAAAAGCTCTCTAGGAAAAGGTGCTAAACAATATGCGTTCGCATAGGATTTCCTTTAAAATTTCCACTTCCTAGCAATAAACCCTCCCAAAAATTTGCGATTTTTTCCTTATGATTACTCCAGCTTGTATCATCTGTGCCGATTTTATTGTTAAAAATTTCCCCAAGTCCGCTTTTATCGACTCTTACTTTCGCATAAAAAATATCCATAAGACTGCGAATAGAATTAGCATCAATGCTTTCAAATTTCATTTTAAATTTCATTTTATCTCCTTTTTAATGACAGATAGCATATTTATAATACGCCGCACAAGCACCCTCGCCTGAAACCATACAACTGCCTATGGGATTTTTCGGTGTGCAAACCTTGCCAAAAACTTTGCACTCATAAGGCTTTGCCAAGCCTCTTAAAATTTGACCACAAATACAAGCTTTATTTTCACTCCTACTTTTAACCTCGCAATCATAAAGCTTACTTGCATCATATCTTGCAAATTCTTCTCTAAGCTCTAAGCCACCATTTTTTATAAGTCCTAAACCTCTAAATTCAAAATCGCAAGGCTTGAAATATTTTTGAACCAAATTTTGTGCCTTGACATTACCCAAGCGACTCACAACCCTTGAGTATTGATTATAAATTTCGGCTTTTTGGGCGTTTTTTTG
>NZ_JANURX010000040.1:0-808 GCF_030250085.1 Campylobacter felis | reverse complement strand
CTTACTTCAGCAGATGGTCGTGGGATTAAAATCACAGGGGCTATCGGTGCTGGGGCTGGTATCGCTAAAAATATGGAAGAAAATTACGGTCGTCTTTCTTTGGTGAAAAATGACGGACGCGATATCGCTATCGAGGGAACTGGCTTTGGCTTTGATAATGACAAACTTGTTTCTCAAGCTTCTGTATCTTTAAGAGAGACTAAGGGACAAATTTCTAAAGACTTAGCTGAGGCTATGGGCTTTAACTCCGTAGAAAGGCTAGGAAGTATTCAAATAGGTGTTAGTTCTATTACAGTGCTTGCAGGAACTGGTATGAGCACTATCACAACTCTTGTTAATAGTGCTGGTAGTGGTTTTTCTAAGTGGGTAACTTCTAAAATCTCAAATGTAGGTCAAATGGTTGATATAGGACCTGGACTTGGAACACTTACTACTATAGCATTCTCTGCTAAGGGTATGAGTGGTCTTTCAGCTCTTGCTTTCTCAGCTGTTTATACTGTGGCTATCAATGCTCTTTCAACAGTGAAAGGAGATTTACAAATAGGCTCTGCTCAAGCGGGTGGTCTTAGTGTCGTTTTATCTAAAATCGGTGTTGTAAGAGAGACAAATAGAACTGATAATATCGGTCAAGTGCAAACTGCAGGTGTAACTACCCTCAAAGGTGCTATGGCGGTAATGGATATTGTTGAAACAGCGACTATAAACCTAGACCAAATCCGTGCGGACATCGGTGCCGTGCAAAACCAAATCTCAGCGACTATCAATAACATTACCGTAACTCAGGTCAATGTCAAAGCTGCTGAATCAA